>CANBSM010000005.1 GCA_947372155.1 Burkholderiaceae bacterium | reverse complement strand
AAACTCAATCGGACTGTCGTACTGGAATACTTTAGGACAGGTATTGTTTTGAGTACACAGCTTTAGCAAACCATCGGACTTACCAGTCAATGGATCAGTAATGGTTGCATAGGCAAATGGGAACTGATCACCAGGCGTGTAATGTGTCTCATGTTGACGTGAATAATCGCCCGGTTTGGACCAGCGATAGTTCGTATAAGTCTTACGTGAACCACCAACCAAAGGCATCATGCCATCAAAGACTTGTTTGCCAGCGGCGTCGGTATTAAACCCTTGCCACAAGAAGTCTCTCAGGAAGCGACCAGATTGTGAAATGCCTGTCGCCAAGGTGTAATTGACACGTCCGGCAAGAGGATTGCCTGCGGCACTGCTCTTAAAGTAGGAGATCAGATCTCTTACACTCAAGAAACCAAGCCCAAGGGGTCTTGGATCGATTGCTGTGTAATTAAAGTGATAGATAGAGCCATTATCACTGCCTGCGTCAAGAGCGTCTGCCAAGGTTTTATCGGCAAGCACTTTTGTACGATCAATCGTGACATATCCATAACCTGTTGCCGTGGTGTTGCCACCTTCAGCAGTAGCGGAGCCAGCAGTGTATGTCCAGTATGAAGAATCAACAGTAATCGGCGTAGACATTGCTGTCTTTTGGATTGTTAATGTTGCAGCAGTGCCGGGGGCGCGCTTGTAATAGGTTCCCAATAAATTGGTTGTTAGCGTAGCGGAGTCTGCAATAAATTCATCCTGCACGGTGCCAGTAATTGAAGCGCCTCCGTTGGCGGCATCTTTTGCCACCGGCAATGTCATACCAGGTAAATACCATGTATTAGTACTGGTGATGGAAGCACTAGATCCGCCCAAAGTTTGCGGACGATCGCCCTGCCATCCAGAAAATACAATCGTGTAGCCCTGCTTCATCAAGAAGGCGCTACCAGCTCCCGTACCCTTTGTTGCTTTGGTAGCACTTGTAGGAATAACTGGAGCCACATTAGTATACAAATCATTGGAACCGCCATCATTCAACACTTCAAATGAGCTGGTATTCGAGCGATTATTAACGATATACAGCAAACTTCCATTGGCCTTGGCTTTATCAGTAGGCATCAATACGATCACGTCAAACTTATAAGTCACGTTGCCAGATGCATCGCCAGAATTTTTTAAATCCACAATTGTTGAAGCACATTTATCAGTGGCTGATACTTTACCGGTTGCCTCTGCGAGGATGTAGGTATAGGTACCAACATTACCAAAGCTAGCACCATTAAATGCTAAGGCAGTGCCTTTGGTAACTAAGGAATCAATGCTTGAACTGGTAATTGGACAAGGGGTTGCCATTTGAACTGGCAATAAAGCAGATTGAGTTGGCGCCGGTGTCGAGGCCACGTCACTACTTCCGCCACCACTACATGCGGTAATGAGTGCTGCAAATGAAATTGGCGCAATAAGAAAAGCTTTTCTGGCCATAGCGCTATAGCCAAATTTAAAGTGATTTTTCACTCTGTCTCCTGTTTTTTATATTTTTACAGCATCATTTTTAAACTACTAAATGATCCTAGACCAAATATAGATACATAGAAACCTAGGGCAATCCCTAGAAAATAGAAATAAATATAGCAGAGCCCATTTGAAGGGTCCAAAGCAAGATTGTGTGAATCTAGTACTTTAGTTTTAGTTGCGTTTTTCCCAGCAGAAAAGGGCTTGCAGCGCTATTGAGTAAATCTTTACCGATGCATACCCATGGTTACTAGCATTCTGCTATCAAGTCATGCCCTTGGGAACTAATGACAGTGGCTTTAATAATTTCTCCCGCACGATAGCGCTTGGAAGGTTTGCTCGGCGGTAATACCCTCACCAGACCATCGATCTCTGGGGCATCGCCAATGGTGCGGCCAATTCCACCGGATTCATCAACGCGATCAATAATGACCTGCACGCGTTTGCCTATTTTTTTGGCAAGTCGCTTGATAGAAATATCTTCGGCCTTTGCCATAAATCTGGCACGGCGTTCTTCGCGCACATCACCTGGCACTGGATTGTCCAATTGGTTTGCAGTAGCACCCTCTACAGGCGAGTAGGCAAAGCAACCCGCACGATCAATTTGCGCCTCATCCAAGAAGTTGAGGAGACGCTCAAATTCTTCCTCAGTCTCCCCAGGAAAGCCAGCAATAAAAGTGCTACGAATCACTAAATCAGGGCATGCTTGTCGCCATGCTGTGATACGTTCAATATTTTTCTCGCCGCTCGCAGGACGCTTCATGCGCTTAAGGACATCGGGGTGGGAATGCTGTAGTGGAATATCCAAATAAGGCAGAACACCGTAACCATGTTCGGAGAACTCGGCCATCAAGGGTAAGACGTCATCCACATGTGGATAAGGATAAACATAATGCAAGCGCACCCAGGCCTGGTGCTCACGGGCAATTTGATTTAAGGCATTTACCAAATCAAACATTTTGGTTTTAACAGGCTTGCCATCCCAAAAGCCAGTGCGATATTGAATATCTACGCCGTAAGCACTTGTGTCTTGTGAGACCACCAGCAACTCTTTAACACCAGATTCAAATAATCGTTTAGCTTCAAGCAACACTTCACCAATAGGCCGCGAGACTAAATCACCACGCATATTAGGAATGATGCAAAAAGTACAGCGATGGTTACAGCCTTCACTAATTTTGAGATAAGCGTAATGCTTTGGCGTCAGCTTCACGCCCGCTGGAGGAACTAAATCGATGAATGGATCATGCGGCTTAGGTAGATGCAGATGTATTGCTTGCATTACCTCGTCAGTAGCATGCGGCCCTGTAACAGCAAGTACCTTAGGATGGATGCTGGAGATTAGATCACTGCCATCAGCATTTTTTCTGGCTCCCAGGCAACCAGTCACAATGACTTTGCCGTTTTCAGCAAGCGCTTCACCAATAGCGGAGAGGCTTTCTTCAACTGCTGAATCGATAAAGCCGCAGGTATTGACAACAACAAGATCAGCGCCTGAATAATCCTTAGCGGTCTCGTACCCTTCAGCACTCAATTGCGTCAAGATAAGTTCAGAATCTACAAGCGCCTTAGGGCATCCCAAGGATACAAATCCAATTTTTCCAGCCACAACTATTCTTTTTCAGTTTTGTTAGGCTGTGCAGTAAATGGAAAATTTCCAAAGATATTTTGCGAGCCTTGTACTTGCTCTTGCATCTTGATGAAAAGATCTTTGCTTTGTTCCATGTAATTGCCCATCAAACCTTGCATGAGTGGGTTTTGCAAATTCATCATCTGTGACCAGGCCTCTGGTGTGCTACCAGCACCCAACCCTTTAGTTTGGTCACCAAGCTTGTTGTGAATGTCCACAAATGATTGCATGGTCTTTTCAAGATAGTTGCCCATCAAACCTTGCATGGAGTTTCCGTAGAAGCGAATAATTTGCGAAAGCATTTGTGTGGAAAACACTGGTGCGCCACCAGCCTCTTCCTCAAGAATAATTTGTAGCAAGATGTTGCGAGTTAAATCTTCTTCAGTTTTTGCGTCAACAACCTTGAAGACCTCATTTGCCATCACCAAATTCTTAATGTCTGACAAAGTGACATACGTGCTTGTCTGTGTGTCGTATAGACGACGATTCGGGTACTTCTTAATGAGCCGATCTTCGCCAGCTCGTTTAGCGCGGGTAACCATTTATTTTCCTTACTATTTACTGCATCGCAACATCAGTGTAGTTTAGCCTTAAGTTGATCCAAAGGTAAATACACCGAGTTGCGTACTCCAAGTATTGCAATAAATGCTGCAGTGCAATATTAACCAGTGTGAATGCCACCGTTTAATGAAAAGTCTGCGCCCGTAGCGTAGCCACCATCTTCGGAAGCAATCCAGCAGCAAATAGACGCTATTTCTTCAGGGGTTCCTAAGCGCTTGACGGGGATTCCGGAAACAATCTTCTCTAGAACATCTTCGCGAATAGCCTTGACCATATCTGTGCCGATATAGCCTGGGGATACCGTATTCACCGTAACGCCCTTGGTCGCAACCTCTTGAGCCAGAGCCATCGTAAAGCCGTGCAAACCTGCCTTAGCGGTTGAATAGTTAGCCTGGCCAAATTGACCTTTTTGACCATTCACAGAAGAGATATTGATAATCCGACCCCAGTTGTTTTCAACCATGCCATCAATAACTTGTTTTGTTACGTTAAACAGGGAATTCAAATTCGTATCAATCACCGCTTTCCAAGCATCTGGCGTCATTTTGCGAAATACGCTGTCACGGGTAATGCCCGCGTTATTCACCAACACGTCAACACGCCCTACTTCAGCCTTTACCTTCTCAAAGGCGGCAACCGTGCTATCCCAGTCAGAAACGTTACCCTCAGAGGCGATAAAGTCATACCCCAGAGCTTTTTGCTCGCCAATCCAGCGATCCTTACGGGGCGAATTCGGACCACACCCAGCAATCACCTTAAAGCCATCTTTAGCAAGGCGCTGACAGATAGCGGTACCAATTCCACCCATACCACCAGTTACATATGCGACTTTTTGAGACATTGAATTCCCCTTTTAAAAACCTTCGTTAATTGTTATTTAATTTCCGGTGTTGCTTTTTCTTTTACATAGACACCAGGTGCAGCTTCCATTTTTTTATACTTTGCATTTCCAAAAGTAGTACTTGCTGGTGTTTGCTTGCCGCCAAATTGCTCCAGCCATTTGGTGTAATCGGGCCACCAACTACCCGGAATTTGCTTGGCACCATCAAGCCATTCCTGGGCTGTCGGTGCAATCTTGTTGTTTTCAAAGTAATAGCGTTTGTTTTTAGCGGGTGGATTGATCACGCCTGCAATATGTCCAGATGCCCCCAGAACAAAGCGGTTTTTGCCCTTGAGAAGATGGGTTGATTCATAGGCAGACTGCCAAGGAACGATGTGATCTTCTTGTGAAGCATATAAATATGCAGGGCATTTAATATTTCCGAGATCCACTTTTTCGCCGCAAATTTTTAACTTACCCGGCTTAACTAAATCATTTTGTAAATAGGTATGGCGTAAATACCAGCAGTACATTGCACCCGGTAAATTAGTTGAGTCACCATTCCAATACAACAAATCAAATGGTGGTGGTGAATTACCTTTGAGATAATTCTCTACAACATAGTTCCAAACCAAATCATTTGGACGCAAGAATGAAAAGGTATTGCCTAAATCTAGGCCTGACATCATGCCGTACTTGCCGCCTTTACCGCCAATAGAGCTCTCGCGCATTTCGACTGAGCCTTCATCGATAAATACGTCCAAAATTCCAGTGTCTGTGAAATCTAATAAAGTAGTCAACAGGGTTAAGCTTGCTGCCGGATGCTCATCTCGTGCAGCCAAAACAGCTAGGGCGGAAGTTGTTAATGTGCCGCCAACACAAAATCCTAAGATATTAATTTGCTTGATATCGCCGATTTCTTTTACAACCTCAATCGCCTTGATCACGCCCTTGCCAACATAATCATCCCAACTGACCTGGGCCATAGAAGCATCTGGATTCTTCCAGGACACCAAGAACACAGTATGGCCCTGGCTCACCATGTGGCGTACTACCGAATTATCGGGCTGCAAATCGAGAATGTAATATTTATTGATACATGGTGGCACCATTAAATATGGGCGCTCAAAAACTTGTTCCGTTAATGGCGTGTATTGAATTAACTCAAACAACTCATTACGAAACACTACATGTCCTTCTGTAGTGGCGATATTCTTACCTACCTCAAATGCAGACTCATCCGTTTGTGAGACCTTGCCTTTTTTCATATCACCCAACAGGTTCACAATCCCGTTTTGAATAGATTGGCCCTGGGTACTAATAATGCTTTCTAATACCTCGGGATTGGTAGCGATAAAATTGGATGGCGAAAGGGCATCAATCATTTGCTCCGTAGTAAATAAGATTTTCTGCTTGGACTTTTCATCGGTCTCAACAGCTTTTGCCAATTCCATTAAATATTTTGAATTGAGCAAGTAAGTTGCAGCAATCACTTTGCTCCAAGATGAATGCCAAGCCTTGCCTGCAAAACGACGGTCTTTAACTTCAATCGCCTCGGGATTGGTTGCGATGTGCGCAATTTCCGTGAAATATTCTTTCTGGATTTCAGATAATCGCTCTGGCGGAATTAGTGCCATATGGTGCGGCGCTAAAGATGGCGTTGCACCGGTATTCATGCCTGCAAACATAGTTGTCTCTTCATTTAGTTAGGGACATTCTCCGCCCTTAAGGACTCTAGAGTTATACGCAAATACCCTAGCTTGGTCCATGGGCTAGTACTAACCCGCATGCTTTTAAATAAAAACTATTTTGCAAGCCAAATAGCAGAGGCAAATCTTCCGGTCTGACCATCACGGCGATATGAAAAAAACTGCTCTTGGTCTCTGACCGTGCAATATTGGCCGCCAGAAATCATTTTTAAGCCGCTAGCTTCTAGACGAGCTCTGGCTAGCTGGTAAATATCGGCCAGAAATTTTCCTGGTTTGTTGGGGATAGTCTTAAAAGCGTTTACAGGGATAGGTAAACCAGAGTCTTTAAAAGCTTTCGCAACATCTTCTCCAACCTCAAATGACTCGGGTCCGATTGCGGGCCCAAGCCAAGCCAGTAAGTTAACAGGATCTTTATCTTCAGAGATATGCAAAAGTTCGGCGATCGTATTTTCTAGAACGCCAGCACAAAGGCCTCTCCAGCCAGCATGCGCTGCGCCAATGACCGTCCCATCTAAATTGGAAAATAAAACTGGCAAACAATCAGCAGTCATGATGGCCAAAACCTCACCAGGAATATTGGTTATTGAAGCGTCTGCTTCAATAAGGCCTACCGAGATATTGAGACGATTTTGTGGTGTACTGACATGAGTGCCATGTGTTTGTTTGAGCCAAATCGGCTCTGATGCCAACTCTTTGGCAAAGATCGCTCGGTTCTGTAAAACATCTAACTCTCGATCACCAACGTGATCCCCAAGGTTCAAAGAATCAAATGGCGGCCTGCTGACTCCGCCAGCACGAGTGCTCACCAATGAATGGACTCTACTTGGTGCCGACCATTGAGGCGTAATCAAACTCATGAACGTAATTCATTTTCGATGGAGGCCAATACCACCGCCTCCTTAGGAAGAACCTCTTCATTCATTCCTACTTGTGGCAATAAATCGAATAAGTCTTGCGGAGGTAAACGAAACCAAGTCATCAACTCATTCTTCACTGGATGTTGCAGGCTCAATGCGAAGGCATGCAACGCCTGGCGATTAAATGAAAGATTTTTGGCTGCACCTGGTGCTTTTTTGCGATAGACCGGGTCGCCAACCAATGGAAAGCCAAGGGACTCCAGATGAACGCGAATTTGATGAGTGCGCCCCGTTTCAAGCCGACACTCCAGGAGCGCAACAGCAGACTCGCCCACCAAACCTTTGGCCAGTCGCCGGAACAATGTTGCGGCGGGCTTTCCTTGAGGACTGCCAGCTGCCATCTTGAGGCGATCACGCTGATCGCGGCCTACTGATGCCAGCACCTTGCCTTGGCTTGGGGCATCACCCCATACCCAAGCGAGATAGCGACGCCCTACCGTTCTTTCTTGAAGTTGACGGACTAATGAAGTTTGAGCCTGAGATGTTCTGGCAACCACCATCAGCCCTGAGGTGTCTTTATCTAGCCGATGCACAATTCCCGCCCTAGGAAGAAGCTTGAGCTCGGGGTAATGAAATAAAAGTCCATTTAACAAGGTTCCAGACCAATTACCAGCAGCAGGATGGACTACCAATCCGGGTGGCTTATTCACCACAATAATGGCCTCATCCTCGTAGACAACCTCCAAGGGGATGTTCTCCGGACTAAAGGCGAATTGTTCTGGCATTTCCTGCGGGAATACCTTGATGCTCTCGCCCCCGTGGAGCAAATAACGGGCTTTAGTAACCTTTCCGTCAACCATAACCGCCCCAGCCTCCACCCAAGCTTTCAGGCGATTACGCGAATAATCCGGCAAAGACCCTGCTAGCACCTTGTCCAAGCGCTCGCCAGCCATCTCCAAAGGGATATCTAGAGAGATGAAATCCTCATCATCGATATAATCAATGGGATTCGAATCAGGAGTTTGCGGCAATGCCACGCTTAGAGAGCCTTTCAGTTATGTCCGACGTAATATCAGACGCCAGTTTAAGGCTTGCTGGGAATTCTTCCCTACAAAAAAAGAGCGCCCCTATTAGCGGCACTCCTGTCGCCTTACTTTTGGCCTTCATTTTTGCATTGATGCTTTTGGGTGGGTGCGCAGGTAGCGATGGAACTAAAGATGACACCGATATCTGGTCAGAAGCAAAACTCTACTCAGAGGCTACCGACAAACTCAACGACGCTGACTTTGCTAAATGCGGCAAATACTTTGAAAAACTAGAGGCACGCTTTCCTTTTGGGCCTTACTCTCAACAAGCGCAAATTAATGCTGCGTACTGTTATTGGAAAGCCCAAGAGCAAACTCAAGCGCTAGTTGCGATTGATCGCTTTATTAAATTACACCAAGGAAGTCCAAGCCTCGATTACGCTTATTACTTAAAAGGCTTAATTACTTTTAACGATGATCTGGGTTGGCTTGGAAAGTTTACCGGCCAAGATCTGAGTGAGCGAGACCCCAAAGCTGCCAAGGAAGCTTTTGAATCCTTTAAGGTAGTTGTGGAACGCTTCCCGGATAGCAAATATGCACCCGATGCCCTTGATCGCATGCGTTATATCGTGAACTCCCTTGCCGAGGCTGATGTTATCGTTGCGCGCTTTTACTATCAGCGTGGTGCCTATTTGGCGGCAGCCAATCGGTCTCAGCTAGTGATTCGCGACTATGATCGCGCACCCGCAGTCGAAGAGGCACTGTATATCCTTACCAAATCCTATGAAAGACTAGGCATGGTTCAACTCAGTAACGACTCAGCGCGTGTCTTTAAATTGAACTTCCCTGATAGCGATATGCTGCTAACTGGTGAGCGTGTAAAAAAGGAGCGCAGATGGTGGCAGTTCTGGAATAAGTAATCTTATTTAGCGTTGCCAGCACTTATTTAGAAATCCTCCGAATTGGAGGATTTTTTTATTGGACTTCGTTATTTATATTATTTGATTGCTACCGGCACTCTAGGGGCCACTGCGCAAAGCAATTCATAACCAATCGTGTCACTCATTTTCGCCACAACATCCACGGGCACCTTATCACCCCAGAGCTGAACAACGCATCCTATCTGCGCATCAGGGGCGTTACACAAATCTATCGTCAACATATCCATGGATACTCTGCCTACAAGCGGGCAAATAACACCATCATCGCCGGCAGTCACCCAGATTGGAGTCCCATCCTTTGCGTGGCGTGGGTAACCATCAGCGTAACCACAAGCAACAATACCTATACGCATTGCATGCGGTGCTTCATAGCGGCCGCCATAACCAATACGATCGCCTTTCTGTAAATCTTGAATATCAATAATTTCACTGTGCAGCTGCATGACCGCTTGCAGATTAGCGTGCTCAATATCCTCGTGCAAACCTGTTGGCGAGGCACCATAAAGCATGATTCCAGGACGCACCCAATCTCCCAAAGCATTGCGGTGCCATAAGATGGCGGCTGAGTTAGCCAAAGAAGTAGAGCCCTCAAGACCTGCAATTGTTTCATCAAATAACTCTTGTTGAGAGCCAACTGTTGGCAATCGATCCACTTGATCTGCATTTGCAAAATGGGTCATATGGTGCATGCGATATCCAGCGGCATGTAGGCGGTGAAATGCAGTGCGATAGGCTTGTGGCTTAAACCCTAAGCGATTCATGCCAGTATTCATTTTTAGAAAGACATTAAAAGGTTTATGGTTTTTTGCCGTAAAGCGCTCAAGCCAATCTACCTGGGCGTCACAGTGCACCACTAGGTCGCAAGCCAGCTCATCCGCACGGGCTAGCTCATTTTCATGAAAAAACCCCTCTAAAAGTAGGATTCTCCCTTTCCAACCGTGCTCTCGCAACCAAGCTGCATCCTGAATGTCCAGTAAAGCGAACCCGTCCGTGGAAGCCAAGCCCTTTAGGGCGGCGTCAAAACAATGGCCATAGGCGCGGGCTTTGATCACAGCCCAAATCTTAGACTCTGGCGCCAACTCACGAACTCGGTTTAAATTATGCTGAAAGGCTGCAGTATGAATAGATGCCAAAATTGGCCTATTAATCAAGCCATTAGCTGTATCTCCCATATTTACCCCTCCTTTCATGTTTTAATTACATCAATGACTAGATTGTACGAATGAACCGTAGCTTTTACATCATTATGGCGGCGCAATTTTTTTCGTCGCTTGCTGATAATGCTCTCCTAATTGCAGCTATTGCACTCCTGGCCCAGCTTCACGCTCCGGCCTGGATGACGCCTTTGCTCAAATTGTTCTTTGTATTGTCCTATGTTCTCTTGGCAGCCTTTGTTGGAGCCTTTGCGGACTCCCGACCCAAAGGCAATGTCATGTTCATTACCAATACCATTAAGTTTGTTGGATGTGTGGCGATGCTATTTGGCGGTCACCCACTGCTGTCCTATGCCATCGTTGGCCTTGGTGCAGCAGCCTACTCTCCTGCGAAATACGGCATTCTCACCGAATTACTCCCCCCTGAAAAATTGGTAGCTGCCAATGGTTGGATCGAAGGTCTTACGGTTGGCTCTATTATCTTGGGAACAGTATTAGGTGGTGTTCTCATTAGCACCACGGTATCTCAAAGCCTTTTGGCAATAGATATTCCGACATTAGATACCGGCATTGATACTCCCGCTGAGTCGGCCATTCTCATCATCATGATGATTTATGTTGTTGCGGCACTGATTAACCTCAAGATTCCAGATACCGGGGCCCGTTACGTCTCTCAGAAGACCAACCCCATCGAATTGGTAAAAGACTTTGCCATTTGCTTTAAAACGCTTTGGAATGATCGCCTTGGTCAAATCTCGTTAGCGGTAACCACTTTGTTCTGGGGTGCGGGCGCAACTTTGCAATTTATAGTGATTAAGTGGGCTCAAGTTGCATTACATATGAACTTGTCTCAAGGAGCTATTCTGCAAGCAATTTCTGCTGTGGGTGTTGCTGGTGGCGCAGTCTATGCCGCTTGGCGCATCCCCTTGAGGAAATCATTAAACGTCCTTCCATATGGCGTTGCCATGGGTCTTGTCGTCTGCGTCATGGCCGTATACAACTCGGATCTACTTCCTGACACGAGCATTCTTTCTATCGGCAAATTACAGGTGACACTGAACTTATTGCCTGCTTATTTTTTATTAATACTGGTAGGCTGGTTAGCAGGTTACTTTGTGGTCCCCATGAATGCACTCTTGCAACATCGTGGACATGTGCTCATGTCTGCTGGTCACTCTATAGCCGTACAAAACTTTAATGAAAATATATCCGTCCTCATCATGTTGCTAATCTATGCTCTATTGATCTGGCTAGATATACCCGTTCAATTTGTAATCATTGGGTTTGGTATCACTGTGAGTCTCATTATGTGGCTAGTCATTAAACGTCACGCTAGAAACCAGGCCGAATATGACTCAATGCATTTGATAGGTGAGCACAAGCACTAGGCTTGATTTATTGCTTGCATCAACCGTTTTGCAGCACAGATCTCGCTAACAATAAATCCTGCCAAAGCAAGGCTTTATCTTTGGGCTGAACGAGAGCTTGATTTAACTCAAAAGAAGCAATCACCGGAATCTCTTCCTCATTGCCGGTATTGAGAGCCAACACTGTTTCGCGTAACTGCGGCAATGGGTCTCTTTCACCAGTAATTTTTTGAGCAGCAGGACCACCAAAGGCAACTGCCACAAGAGGCACTTCAGGAGCGCTTAGCTGACTAAGGTTTTGACCTGGATTTTTCCAGGACCACTCATTTTTAGCTAGGCCCAAAGCACGAATCATATTTTGGAACAAGATTTGAGCGCCACCCTGAGGCTCATTTCCAAAAAACCACCACATTCCATGGCTAACTTTTGGATCTGACCGCGCGGATTCAGTAGAAACTTGGGCAATATCCTGCTCAGTTACTGCGGCTATGGATTGAACGGCATCCCGAGAGGTCCATTCGGTGATGCCCATTTCTTTCAAAAAGGCTGAATGATTATTGGTCATGGCTCTAGCTTAATCGATTTAGCCATTACCAGCGCATCCTCACGAGAACCTGTCTCCAGGCTTACGGGATAGTAGTTCTTTCGCACGCCGATTTGTTCGTAACCTAATTTTTGATAGAGTGCTACCGCAGCAGTATTGGTTGGCCTCACTTCCAAGATGATGCGGGGCATTTTTTGCTGGACAGCCACTCCCTCAATTGCAGCCATCATGCGTAAACCCAAACCAAGCTTGCGCAATTGAGGAGACACCGTAATATTAAGTAAATGCAGTTCATCAACCGCAGGAAATAGGATGCAGTATGCCCAAAGCACTGCGGGATCTAAATACGAGCCCTTCACCATGTGGCCCGCCTGAGGCCGAATGCAATAAGCCCAATGACCAGCAGCTAGAGAGTCTGAAAAATTACCTTTAGTCCAAGGATGAATATGCGATACAGACTCAATCTTGAGAACCTCATCAAGATCCGCAGGCTGCATTGGCAAGAAAGAAAGCTCCGCTTCGCCTCCAATAGATGAATTTTCAGATATCACTTAAATACTTTTTCACGCTCAGCAGTGGTTAATGCCACCTTATTACGAACATACATTGGCTCAAGCAGTCGAACATCTAGCTGCAAACCCTCCTTAAGGGATTTCTTGGCGAACTCTAAAATACCCAAAGCAGAGATGGAGATGTCCGGATCTTTTGTGCCACTAAATATCGGCAAACGATTACTATAAGGATTTAAAGCGCTACCCGCTAACAGTTGCACATCCTCTAAGTCCAGGTCTTCAGGCTTTGTTAGGTGAATGGCACCCATGCGTTTTGGCAATGAATTGCTCTCGCTTTCATACCGAGCCCAGTAAACCTCTTCCATACGAGCATCAGTGGCAATCATGAATTGCCCAGGTTTAGTCGCCTGATATATGTCGGTGCTGATGAGTTGTGCGGCTATCGCATCCAAACTACACACAGGGATCACTGGTAGATTATTTGAAATAGCAAGACCTTGTACTGCTGCAACACCTAACCTCACACCAGTAAACGCCCCGGGACCGATACCCACCGCAATGGCATCCAGATCTTTTAGGGAAATATTTGCTTTGTTTAAAAGCGAATCAATCCATGGCAACAGGAGTTGACTGGCGCCAGCCAAGACAGCTTCGTGTCTAAGCTCTGGTGCTTTATCACCTAAAGATAAAGCCACCGAACACCAAGCAGAAGAGGTATCGATGGCTAATATATTCGCCAATTTAAGTCCTGTTAACTAATTACAAAACCAAATTATGAACTCAATCCTGCAATCACTTCAGGAGGCGCCTGAACCAGTTCAATGAGCACCCCTTCCCCGCTAATCGGAAACTCTTCATTCCCCTTGGGATGAACAAAAGTAATGTCATAGCCTGCGGCACCCTTACGGATCCCACCTGGGGCAAACCGAAGACCGTTTGCTGAGAGCCACTCAACAGCTTTAGGTAAGTCATCCACCCATAAGCCAATATGATTTAGAGGTGTTTGATGAACGGCCGGTTTCTTTTCAATATCAAACGGCTGCATCAGATCAACCTCAATCTCATGGGCGCCTGAGCCAATCGCACAAATATCCTCATCGACATTTTCACGCTCAGAGACAAAAGTACTTTTATATTCAAATCCCAGCATATCAACCCATAAATTCTTGAGTCGATCTTTATTCTCACCACCAATGGCGATCTGCTGAATACCTAAAACCTTGAATGGCTTAGTGCTCATAGTCATTAGCCCGGTTATTCAAAGCGAATGATTAATTGATCCACAGCCAAACTATCGCCCTCTTTAGCGCAGATTTCGGCAACTACACCATCCTGCATTGCAGATAGCGTGTTTTCCATCTTCATTGCTTCAATTGAGGCTAGTTTCTGACCTGCAGTGACCACCTCTCCCACTTTGACAGAGATCTTGGTGAGCAAGCCCGGCATTGGAGACATCACTAATTTAGAAGTATCTGGTGGCAACTTCACAGGCATACGACGCTGTAATTCAGCACCTAAGGGGCTCAGAACCATACATTCGTAATGGGCACCATCGAGAATCAATCCATATCTAACGCCTCGTCGCTCTACTTGTGCGGTGATCTTATGGGTGCCGTTAATGGTGGCATGCAAGCAAATTTGTCCAGGACGCCAATCGCTCACAATGTCATAACGACTCACGGCATCTGCTTCATCGATATAGACTGAATAGACGCCATCTTTCAACTCAACGCGAATAGGGACTTCATATGGATCATTCATTGATCCAGTTTTTTTACCCGTAACCACTACAAATTTCTTCGCAATGATCATTTCATGGCCAGCCAATTGACCATCAATCATCTTGATATGCTCAAGATAGCGATAGCGCATAAACGCAGCTAATGCTGCCAAGCGTTTAGGGTCAGCTGGCTGTACTGAATCTTTTTTGAAGCCTTCTGGATACTCTTCGGCAATAAAGCCAGTCGTAAAATCACCATTCACGAATCGGGGATGCTGCAATAAGGCGGCTTGAAATGGAATATTGGAATGTATACCGCGAATCACAAAATCATTTAGTGCTGCACGCATCTTTTCAATTGCTTCAGTACGATCCTTGCCATGAACGATCAATTTGGCAATCATCGAATCGTAGTACATTGGGATTTCACCACCCTCATACACTCCGGTATCAACGCGCACTCCGTTAATAGACTCAGGTGGGCGGTACTTCACGAGACGGCCTGTTGAAGGCAGGAAGTTTCGGAATGGGTCATCAGCGTTGATACGGCACTCCATGGACCAGCCATCTAACTTCACATCTTCCTGCTTAAATGCCAACTTCTCACCAGCCGCAACCCGAATCATCTGCTCGACTAAGTCAAGGCCAGTAATACTTTCGGTCACTGGATGCTCAACCTGCAAACGGGTATTCATTTCCAGAAAGTAAAAAGACTTGTCTTTACCAACGACAAACTCTACTGTACCGGCAGATTGATAGTTCACAGCTTTCGCCAGTGCTACCGCTTGTTCACCCATCGCCTTACGAGTTGCTGGATCAATGAATGGCGAAGGCGCCTCTTCAATCACTTTTTGGTGACGGCGCTGAATGGAGCAATCACGTTCATTAAGATAAACAACATTGCCATAAGAATCGCCTAAAACCTGAATCTCGATATGGCGTGGGCCCTCAACAAACTTCTCAATAAAAATGCGATCATCGCCAAAGCTATTCATTGCCTCTGTTTTACATGCAGCAAAACCCTCAGCAGCTTCTTTGTCATTAAATGCAACTCGCAAGCCTTTACCGCCACCGCCTGCGGAAGCTTTAATCATGACGGGATAACCAATACCTTGGGCAATTTTGACCGCTTCTTCCGTGGTATCAATCGCCTCGTTGTAGCCAGGTATGGTATTGACCTTAGCTTCTAAAGCTAGCTTCTTAGAGGCAATCTTGTCACCCATAGCAGCGATAGATTGATGCTTAGGGCCAATAAAAACGATGCCCTCTTCCTCGCAACGCTTAGCAAACTGCTCATTCTCAGACAAGAAGCCGTAGCCAGGATGAACCGCTTCAGCACCAGTATCTTTGCAGGCCTGAATAATGCGATCCATTACTAAGTAGGATTCACGTGAAGGCGCAGGCCCAATACAAACGGCCTCATCAGCTAGTTGAACATGGCGCGCTTCTTTATCGGCTTCAGAATAAACAGCTACCGTCTTAATGCCCATTTTTTTGGCGGTCATCATCACACGGCAAGCGATCTCGCCGCGGTTAGCAATCAAAATTTTCTTAAACATTTTCGTAGTCATTATTTAGCGGCGCCTTTACAGAGGAATATTGCCGTGTTTACGCGCAGGGTTCTTCAAATCTTTGTCTTTGAGCATTGCCAATGAACGAGCAATACGCTTACGGGTTTCGTGCGGAAGAATAACGTCATCGATATAGCCGCGACGACCCGCAACAAATGGGTTAGCGAACTTAGCCTTGTACTCAGCTTCACGTGCAGCGATTTTCTCTGGATCAGACTTCTCTTCACGGAAAATAATTTCTACAGCGCCTTTAGGGCCCATCACCGCAATTTCTGCTGAAGGCCAAGCAAAGTTCACGTCGCCACGCAAATGTTTAGAGGCCATGACGTCATAGGCGCCACCATAGGCTTTACGAGTAATTAACGTCACTTTAGGGACGGTGCAATCTGCATACGCGTAGAGCAATTTCGCGCCATGCTTAATAATGCCGCCGTATTCTTGTGCAGTGCCAGGCATAAAGCCAGGGACGTCAACTAAAGTCACTACCGGAATATTGAAGGCATCACAGAAACGCACAAAACGTGCTGCTTTAATGGAGGCTTTAATGTCTAAACAACCAGCCAGAATCAATGGTTGATTGGCAACAATACCAATCGAGCGGCCTTCGATGCGAGCAAAGCCAATCACAATATTTTTTGCATAATCAGGTTGTAACTCAAAGAACTCCCCATCATCCACAATCTTCTCAATCAACTCTTTCATGTCGTAGGGTTGATTCGGATTGGATGGTACGAGTGTGTCCAATGAAAAATCAGGCTCTTCTGTACGGTTCGCACCTTTGATCAAAGGTGGTTTCTCGCGATTGGATAACGGCAAGTAGTTAAAGAAACGACGCAACATCATGATTGCATCAACATCGTTATCAAAAGCCAAATCACAAACACCAGATACTGTTGAGTGAGTAACAGCACCACCCAATTCTTCTGCCGTGACATCCTCATGGGTAACAGTCTTGACCACTTCAGGGCCTGTTACAAACATGTAAGAGCTATCTTTAACCATAAAGATAAAGTCGGTTAAAGCAGGGGAGTAAACAGCACCGCCTGCTGAAGGACCCATAATCAAAGAAATTTGCGGGATTACACCAGATGCGGTCACATTACGTTGGAAGATTTCTGCATAACCGCCAAGAGAAGCGACGCCCTCTTGAATACGTGCACCGCCAGAATCATTTAAGCCGATCACAGGAGCGCCTACCTTGAGTGCTTGATCCATGATCTTACAAATCTTTTCTGCATGGGCTTCTGATAATGAGCCGCCTAAAACAGTGAAGTCCTGTGAGAATACAAACACCAAGCGCCCATTAATCATTCCGTAACCAGTAACCACTCCATCGCCCGGAACTGTTTGATCGGCCATGCCAAAATCATAGCAACGGTGCTCAACAAACATATCCCACTCTTCGAATGTGCCAGCATCAAGCAAAAGCTCAATTCGCTCACGAGCGGTTAATTTTCCTTTGGCATGTTGTGCCTGAATGCGCTTTTGCCCGCCACCCAATCGAGCAAGCTCACGCTTAGCTTCCAGTTGTTGAATGATTTCCTTCATTTCCTACTCCTTAGAAAAATTCATGCCCCATGGCTTCCAGTAGCCGTCTTGCTGCTACTGAAGCTGCCATAGTTCCTTGGTTTACTTGCGCGCTCAGACTTGGTAGAAGTTCCTGAACCGCCACATTGCTACGAAATGCATTTTTCAGTCCTGCATCGATGCGATCCCACATCCATGCGCCTGATTGTTCTTTACGACGAGAATCAAATTTCCCATTGGCTTTTTGGAGAGCATCAAAATGAGATACCTTTTCCCATAGCTCTGGAACGCCTTTGCCCTCTAGAGCACTCAAGGTCATGACTTGTGGGTGCCAAAACTCTTTGTCATGGGATGCGTGATCCGGATTGCCTTGAAATCCTAGTAATCGTAATGAGCTGGTAATAAACAATTGAGCGCGCATTGCGGCATCGGGGTCAATATCTACTTTATTAATTACGATCAGATCGGCGATCTCCATCACGCCTTTCTTAATTGCCTGCAGATCATCACCAGCGTTGGGCAACTGCATTAACAGGAACATATCCGTCATGCCGGCAACTGCAATCTCGCTCTGCCCTACGCCAACTGTCTCCACAATGATCACATCAAAGCCTGCAGCTTCAGCAACCAACATAGCCTCACGCGTTTTCTCCGCAACACCACCTAAGGTACAAGAGGAAGGACTTGGGCGAATGAAGGCGTGCTCTAGAACCGATAAGCGTTCCATGCGAGTCTTGTCACCCAGAATTGAACCGCCAGAGATGCTGGAAGAAGGGTCAATCGCCAATACGGCAACTCGATGACCTTTTTCGATAAGGTAAAGACCTAAAGACTCAATCAGGGTCGACTTACCAACACCTGGAACACCTGAAATACCCAGACGAAATGACTTACCTGTTTTTGGCAATAAAGAATTCAGCACCTCATCTGCGCGATGGCGATGGTCTAGGCGAGTTGACTCGAGCAGCGTAATGATCTTCGCCAATGCACGTCGCTGTTTTAGCGATGGCGCACCAGTGAGGTCGTTCACTAGAACCTGATCAGCAGCTTCAAGCATGCCCATGGTCCGTATTAAGCGGGTTTAACAGACTTGCGGATTTGCTCAAGCACATCCTTAGCCGACGCTGGGATGGGTGTGCCTGGACCGTAAATACCTTTAACACCCGCCTCGTAAAGGAACTCGTAATCCTGTCTGGGAATCACACCGCCAACGAATACGATAATGTCGTCTGAACCCTGCTTCTTCAACTCGGCGATGATGGCTGGTACCAATGTTTTATGGCCAGCCGCTAAGGTGGAGACACCCAATGCGTGAACGTCGTTCTCAATTGCTTGGCGTGCGCATTCTTCAGGGGTTTGAAACAGTGGGCCGATATCAACGTCAAAACCTAAGTCAGCATAAGCCGTAGCAACCACCTTTGCACCACGGTCATGACCATCTTGACCTAGCTTAGCAATCATCACGCGAGGACGACGACCAAAGTCTTTTGCAAAATCAGCGATTTCAGTTTGGAGTTTTGCCCAGCCTTCGGCTGAGTCATAAGCAGCTGCATACACACCGGTCACCTTTTGCGTATCGGCGCGATGGCGCCCGTAAACCTTCTCTAATGCGTCGGACACCTCGCCAACAGTTGCACGCAAACGAATTGCGTTTACAGACAACTCCAATAAGTTTCCAGAGTTATCTTCGGCAGCCTTGGTTAAAGCCTCTAACGCAGCCTCTACTTTTTGCTTGTCGCGTTTTGCCTTAATTTCCTTGAGGCGCGCAACCTGCCCTTCACGAACTTTATCGTTATCGATCATTAATACATCTACCAAATCTTCTTTGCCAAGCTTGTATTTATTAACACCAACAATCACGTCAGAACCTGAATCAATCTTGGCTTGTTTTTCAGCGGCAGCAGCCTCAATCTTGAGCTTAGCCCAACCACTTTCAACCGCCTTGGTCATACCACCCATGGCTTCGACTTCTTGAATAATTTCCCAGGCTTTATCGGCCATTTCTTGAGTGAGGTTCTCCATCATGTAAGAACCCGCCCATGGATCAATCACACTTGGAATGTGAGTCTCTTCTTGCAATATCAACTGGGTGTTACGTGCAATACGACTAGAGAACTCAGAAGGCAAAGCAATCGCCTCATCTAAAGAGTTTGTATGCAAGGACTGTGTACCACCAAATACTGCAGCCATGGCTTCTACAGTTGTTCTCACCACGTTGTTATACGGGTCTTGCTCAGTCAGGGACCAGCCAGATGTTTGGCAGTGTGTACGCAACATTAATGACTTGGGATTTTTTGGTTCGAAGGACTTCATAATGCGCCACCACAACAGACGAGCAGCACGCAGCTTGGCTACTTCTAAATAGAAGTTCATGCCAATTGCAAAGAAGAAAGACAGGCGCCCCGCAAAACCATCTACATCCAAGCCTTTTGCCAAAGCTGTTTTTACATACTCTTTACCGTCAGCCAAGGTGAAGGCCAATTCTAAAACTTGATTGGCACCAGCTTCTTGCATGTGATAACCCGAAATTGAAATCGAGTTGAACTTCGGCATGTGTTTTGCGGTGTACTCAATAATGTCGCCAATGATGCGCATGGAGGGTTCTGGCGGATAAATGTAGGTGTTACGCACCATAAATTCTTTCAGAATGTCATTCTGAATCGTTCCCGATAATTGCTCCTGCTTAACACCTTGCTCTTCGCCAGCAACAATGTAACCAGCCAGCACCGGCAATACAGCGCCGTTCATCGTCATCGAAACAGACACCTTGTCCAATGGAATGCCATCAAACAAGATTTTCATATCTTCCACAGAATCAATCGCAACACCAGCCTTACCAACGTCACCAGTCACGCGCGGATGATCTGAGTCATAACCGCGGTGAGTAGCCAAGTCAAAAGCAACCGACACGCCTTGACCACCAGCATCCAGCGCCTTGCGATAAAAGGCATTGGATTCTTCCGCAGTTGAAAAACCTGCGTACTGACGAATCGTCCAAGGGCGAACTGAGTACATGGTGGCTTGTGGACCACGTACAAATGGCTCAAACCCCGGCAATGTATTGGTGTAATTAAGTCCCTCGACATCCGATGATGTGTAAAGGGCTTTCAGATGAATGCCATCCGGTGTTTTCCAACCCAAGGAATCAACATCACCGTTAGGTGCAGATTTTTGCGCTGACTTTTTCCAAGCCTCAAGATTGGTGTCTGGAAATGATGGCCATGAATTGTTTTCTTTAGAACTCACAAAAACTCCCGGTTAATTTTTGCTGCATTGCATCGAAATATCCTTACATTCTGCTTGACTATTTCTTATTTGTCTAGCTATCATGTATTCATAATTATGAATACAAAACTGAATAATAGGCCTCTATACGAAGATGTAGCGGATCGGCTGCGGGAGCAGATTTTTAACAAGCAACTCGAACCTGGAAGCTGGTTAGATGAACAATCGCTAGCAGATCAATTCGGCATTAGTCGCACCCCAATGCGTGAGGCCATAAAGGTCCTGGCCTCTGAAGGTCTGGTAACCATCAAGATGCGTAGAGGCGCTTACGTCACTGAAGTAGCTCGTAAAGACTTAGAGCAGATATTTACCATTCTGTCCCTTTTAGAGGGTCAGGCAGCTAAGGAAACAGCAGTTAAAGCCACTGAAGCTGAATTAAATATGCTAGATCACCTGCATCACCGCTTAGAAAAAGCGGCTGCTGACCGTGATATCGAGCAGTTTTTTGAGATAAATGGCAAATTTCATGAATTGATACAGGAAATTGCAGGCAACAAATGGATGAATGGTGTGATTGCTGACCTGCGTAAAGTTCTTAAGCTGCATCGTAGGGACTCACTAACGAGCACTGGCAGACTGCAAAACTCGCTAGTTGAACATCGAGAGATCCTTCGCGCACTTCTCAAACGAGATGAGCAAGCCGCTGAAGCAGTAATGCGCAAACACCTTGCCAATGGCTTGGAAGCGCTAAGATAAAGTCTATAAAAAATAAAGGCTTAGAAGATTATTCTAAGCCTTTAGGGTAAGCAGCCTAAGTTAGCAAGCTTTACTTTTTAACAACAAAATTTCCTGGCAAGCTTGCAACATAAGCGGCGATATCTTGCATATCCGCATCGCTAAAGGCTTGAACTTGTGAACCCATGATGGCGTTATTACGGCCGTACTGTGGGTTACCGTTACCTACTTTGTAAGCCTTCAAAGCATAGTAAAGGTAGTCAGCATATTGACCAGCTAGCTTTGGATACGCTGGCAAGATTGGGGCATTTAGGCCCGCGCCATGACAGGAAGCGCAGTTAGCCTTCTCCACCAATGCTTGGCCTTTATCGACGCTTGCAGCACTTGCTACGTTTACCAAACCAATGCTTGAAAGCAAAACTGCTGTAATTAGTGCGAATTTCATAAAAGTATCTCTATGTATCTTTATCAATGAATCACTTCAATGGGTTTATAGGTGAGCTGGCAGTTTGCGCAGCATAGTATTCGCCAATATCAGCCATATCTTGGTCAGACAAGCTCGCAGCAATGGCGCGCATCGTTGGATGCTTGCGCTCACCCTTTTTGTACTCGGATAGTGCGGTAGCGATGTAAGCAGCATTTTGACCGCCCAGCATAGGCACTTTGTATACCAATGGGTAATCAGCGCGGTAATCAGGGATGGAGTGACAGCCGACACAAAGCCAAACCTTGGCGTTACCAGCAGCCGCACTACCTTTAACTTCATCAGCCTGAGCAACAGAACCTACAAAAGCTAAAGTTGCAGCAACGGCTAAATGAGGAAGAAATGAGAGTTTTTTCATAGAAATCATTGTTAATGAGTTTGATTTTGATCAATTTGGACAGAGTATAGCGGAGAGATGCCCTTCCCGCCATTTCAGAGGCCAAAATCGGTAAAAACACTGAAAAATTCTCCCCATTTACCTATACTTGAATGCTTAATCCAGCAATTATCTAGGTATGTCCATGAGCAAATCCACCTCACCCTCCCCAAATCGCTTTGCAGGCAGCCAAAGCTACGTTGCGACTGATGATCTCAAGTTAGCGGTCAATGCAGCCATCGCGCTGCAACGCCCTCTTTTAATTAAAGGTGAGCCAGGTACAGGGAAAACAATGCTCGCCGAAGAAGTGGCCGCCGCCCTGAAGATGCCGCTATTGCAATGGCACATTAAATCAACCACAAAGGCTCAGCAAGGACTTTATGAATACGATGCCGTAAGCCGCTTGCGCGACTCTCAGCTTGGCGATGAAAAGGTCAACGATATTCGGAACTACATTGTGAAGGGTGTTCTTTGGCAAGCTTTTGAAGCGGATGAGCCCACGGTATTGCTCATTGATGAAATCGATAAAGCGGATATTGAGTTTCCGAATGACTTATTGCGCGAGATTGATCGTATGGAGTTTTATGTCTATGAAACTCGCGAGCTAATAAAGGCAAAACATCGCCCACTCGTCATCATCACTTCGAATAATGAAAAAGAATTACCTGATGCCTTCTTGCGTCGCTGCTTCTTTCATTACATCACCTTCCCAGACGCAAATACCATGCAAAGCATCGTTGATGTCCACCATCCCAATATCAAGCGGGATCTTTTGGATGCAGCTCTCAAAGCCTTCTACCAAATACGCTCCTTGCCAGGACTTAAAAAGAAGCCCTCTACATCCGAATTAATCGATTGGCTCAAACTCTTATTGGCAGAAGATATTTCGCCTGAAGCGCTACACAGCGGTGATGAAAAGATTGTCGTGCCGCCCTTACATGGCGCCTTACTCAAGAATGAACAGGACATTCATTTATTTGAACGCTTAGTCATGATGAATCGCAACCATCGATAAAACGATTCTTCATTACGCCATTTAATTATGCTAATTCAATTCTTCCTCAATCTGAAAGAGGCTAAAGTGCCTGTATCAGTGCGAGAGTTTTTAACTCTCCTGGAAGCTTTGAAATCAGGCGTCATTAACCCATCCATTGATGAGTTTTATCAACTCTCCCGCTTAACCTTAGTTAAGGATGAGCAACACTTTGATCGCTTTGATCAAGTATTTGGATCCTACTTCAAGGGGATCGAGCAAATTATCGCGCTCTCGCCAGACATTCCATTGGACTGGCTTGAGAAAAAACTCCAACGCATGCTAACTGATGAAGAAAAAGCTGCGCTGCAGAAATTAGGTGGTCCGGACGCTCTAAAGAAGCGTCTTGAAGAACTTTTAAAAGAGCAAAAGGAGTGGCATGGCGGTGGCAACAAGTGGGTTGGCGCAGGCGGTTCCTCGCCTTTTGGTCACAGCGGCTATCACCCTGAAGGCATCCGTATTGGCGGCGAAAGCGCAGGCAATAGAACGGCCATCAAAGTCTGGGAGGCTCGAGAATTTAAAGACTACGACAGCGATTTGGCCCTAGGTACACGCAATATCAAAGTTGCATTACGCCGCTTACGTCGCTTTGCTCGCGAAGGATCAGCTCTTGAGCTAGATTTAGATAAAACCATTCATTCAACAGCCGCCAATGCAGGCATGTTGGATATTCAAATGCGGCCTGAGAGACACAACCAGGTCAAAGTTCTGTTACTGATGGATGTTGGCGGCTCCATGGATGACCATATCCAGCGCATTGCGGAGTTATTTTCCGCTGCCAAAGCGGAATTTAAGCACTTAGAGCATTACTACTTCCACAATTGCGTTTACGAGAGCTTATGGCAAAGTAATCGACGTAGACGCGATCAAGTTACCGCAACGCAAGACATTATTAATAAATATGGGCCTGACTACAAGCTCATCTTTATTGGTGATGCCACGATGTCCCCCTATGAAATTCTCAGCCCTAATGGTTCAGTTGAATACAACAATAAAGAAGCTGGTGCGGTTTGGATCAATCGATTGATTGATCACTTCCCTCATTTTGCGTGGCTTAATCCCGAGCCCGAATCCATTTGGCAATACCGCCAATCAATCGACATCATGCAAAATCTCATGAAAGATCGCATGTACCCAGTCACCCTCAATGGCCTTGAGAGCGCTATGCGTCAACTTTCCAAGTAAGATTCTTTTTTCCATTTAATTCAATTACAGAAACCCGATATGAGCACAACCATTAGCGAACGCCTTACAACCCTCGGAATCGACTTACCGCCCCCAGGACCCCCTGCTGCAGCCTATGTAATGGCTGCCACCAGCGGTAATACCGTCTTTCTTTCTGGTCATATCGCCAAACGCGATGGCAAACCTTGGGTTGGTAAGCTAGGCAAAGACATGGATACAGAAGCTGGTAAAGCCGCTGCCCGCGCTATTGCGATTGACTTAATCTCCACACTACAAAACCACTTAGGCTCTTTAGATAAGGTAAAGCGCATAGTCAAAGTCATGGGTTTAGTGAACTCAACTGACAGCTATACAGAACAACACCTTGTGGTGAATGGCTGTTCAGAATTGTTGTTTGAGGTATTTGGTGATGCTGGCAAACATGCGCGCAGTGCTTTTGGTGTTGCACAAATACCGCTTGGTGCTTGTGTAGAAATCGAACTCATTGCGGAGATTTAATTTGCTTGAATACAATAGGATCAAGCCCTAGTTTATGGATGTCGGCTTGCGTGTCGACGTCCATTAAATAAGCCTGGTTATCAGTAGCAAATAATCTAATCAGGTCTGGATGCTGATCCATAAAAGGTCTGCAAGCCATACCCGGAATTGCTAGAACCTTTTTAATGGTTTCTTTTGAAAATAATACTGGGTTACCTCGCCGACCATTTACCATCGGCAATACGATTTCTTGATGTGCGCTTTTGGATTGGAATTGCTCTAGCAATGCATCAATTTCAATACTAGCGATGTTGGGCTGATCACATAAGACTACTAACAAAACATCGTAATCGCTCTTTAAAGACTCAAGACCAAGACGCACTGAAGAGGATTGACCTAATTCTGGTTCAGTATTTTTCACGCATGATATTGGGTTTTGCACTCCCCGCTTAAGCAAAGCAATCTCCGCATCAATTTGATCCGAGTAAAAGCCAGTAACAATCAAAGTCTCTACAGGGCTCAGGCCTTGAATCGATTGAATAAAGCGCTTTAATAAACTGTCGCCACCTTTTTTTAATAAGGCTTTGGGGTATCCACCCAAACGACTTCCCTCACCTGCCGCCAATATCAGGATGGCTAGGCGTAAATTTGGGCTTTTGGTAGATTCACTAGAAACATTCATTAGAGTGATAATAAATAGTTATTCATAAAGTTTTAGCAAAAGAAGATACAGCATGAACAGCACCGATTTAAGCGTACTCAAATCTGCCGTCGAATGGCTCCAAGGGGGTCAATCTGTCGCAATTGCAACCGTGGTTCAGACATGGGGCTCAGCGCCACGCCCGGTAGGCTCTTGGCTAGCCATTCGCGCTGATGGTCAAGTTGCCGGCTCCGTTTCAGGCGGCTGCGTTGAGGATGACCTGATTCGTCGAGTGCAAACTGAAATTCTTACTCGCAATACCCCAGAAATGGTGGTTTACGGTGTTACCCAACAAGAAGCTGCCCGCTTTGGATTGCCGTGTGGAGGGACTCTTCGACTGCTAGTTGAGCCAAAACCAGAGTTAGCGGTTTTAGAGAAGTTGCTCCAGAACATTTCTTCCCATCAAATGACCCGTCGCTCTGTCAATTTATTGACTGGCAAATCCACCCTCAGCTTAGGTGATCGTAGCGATGAGTTCGCTTGCACTGACCAAGAAATGCAAACCACTTATGGTCCTCGTTGGCGTATGGTGATTATTGGTGCTGGCCAACTTTCCTTGTACACAGCCGATTTTGCGTTAGCCTCTGACTTTGAAGTCATTGTGATTGACCCCCGCGAGGAATATGCCGAAGGTCTGAATCGCTCTGATATCACTTTCTCAAAGGGTATGCCAGATGATGTATTGCTGGATATTGGCGTTGATTCTCACACTGCTGTGGTTGCCCTTACTCACGATCCCAAGTTAGATGATATGGCTTTGATGGAGGCTCTGAAGTCCCCAGCCTTTTATGTAGGTGCGTTAGGTAGCAGAAAAAATACCAAGACGCGCAAAGAACGCTTGCTCGAATTTGATGTTAGTCTAGAGCAGGTTGAAAAGTTACACGGCCCTGTTGGGCTCTATATTGGCGCTCTCACTCCACCAGAAATCGCTGTATCGATTCTGGCGGAAGTGATTGCCGTTAAGTATGGCGTGAGTATTCCTAAAAAAACTTAAACCACTTACTTAATTTGCTGTTAACTTACCGTCTTTTAAGCGTGGCTCAACAAAGTGGCCTTTGCGTGCACGGTTACCTGCAAACGACTTCAAGGTTTTTGCATCCAAGCTAAGTTCGGTAGGTTTACCAGCACGTCCAGCACCAGAATAAGTAGCGCCATCAGAACCAACCGCAATAGCCGAAGCCAAGTGCTCTTTATCGTCCAAGCCCATCAGGATGACTCCCTTGCCGCCCGTTGGCAGGCGCTTGAGTTCATCTAATGGGAAGACCAATAACTTAGAGGCCTCTGACAAGCAGGCAACTTGCTTCATACCAACCTTCACCTTAGCGGCGCCCAAAGGGGCATCGCCAGGAACTTTAGCATCCATACTCAGAAATGATTTACCCGCTTTATTACGAGTAGTCATATCGGAAACGTTAGCCAAGAATCCAAAACCTGCTTTGGTGGAGAGCAATACCAAATCATCAGGTTGGCCAGCGTAATAAGCAACCATTTGTGAGCCAGCAGCTAAGTTCACAAAGCTGGTCAATGGAGAACCATCGCCACGGGCTCCAGGTAACTCACTAACGGGCACGGTATATACGCGGCCGTCACTTCCGAAGCCCTGAATAACATCAACTGTCCTCACTTCAAAAGTGGCATATAACGCATCGCCTGCTTTGAAGCCAAATTGAGTTGCATCATGCTCATGACCTTGACGAACACGTACCCA
>CANBSM010000004.1 GCA_947372155.1 Burkholderiaceae bacterium | reverse complement strand
TGAAATAGCCACTTTTGATGCTCTTGGGGGCATAATATTGTCTATCGACTCATTTATAGATTTAGCTCGTAGGAAAAAGGAAAAATCATGAAGATTTCTATCGCACGTCGCGCAGCGACATTTGCCCTCATCGGCGCCACAGCATTCCTCATGGCAGCTTGCTCTAGCGTTAAATTGGACGACACTGATGGCGCTAATGGCAGCGGGAGCGGCAGCGGCAAATTTGGCTCACAGCCTTGGAATGATCCAAGCAGCCCACTCTTTGAGAAAAGCGTTTACTTCGGCTTTGATGAATACACCGTTCAGACTAAGTATCAAAAGATGTTGTCTGCTCATGCTAGCTACTTAAAAGCCAACCCAAAACAAAAGATCATCATTCAAGGCAATACGGATGAGCGCGGTACAGCTGAATACAACTTGGCGCTTGGCCAACGTCGTTCAGATGCAGTTCGCAAGTCACTGAACTTGATGGGTGTGTCTGATGATCAAATGGAAGCAGTAAGCTTTGGTAAAGAAAAACCAAAAGCAGAAGGTGATACCGAAGCTGCTTGGGCAGAAAATCGCCGCGCTGATATTGTTTACATCACTAACTAATGATGACGCTTTCTCACTCAGTAAAACAAACGCTCTCACGAGCGTTTTGTTTAAGTGCTGCACTCATTTGCTTAGGCACATCTAATAGCGCTTGGGCTCTCTTCTCCGACGATGAAGCGCGCAAGGCTATTTTGGACCTGCGTAAGTCTCTAGCGACTACCCAGCTTGAGTTACAAGGCCAAATTGATAAACTCAAGACAGAGAATGCTGAGCTACGCGGTAAGATTGAAGAGCTCGAAAAGCAAGGCGAGGACATTAACAATAGTCAAAAAACTTACTATCAAGATCTCGATACTCGCTTAGGTAATTTTGAGCCTCGCACTATCACTATTGAAGGCGTAAGCGGTACAGTTCAGCCTGGCGAGAAAAAAGCCTATGATGACGCGCTGAAGGCTTTTCAAGCTGGCAATCTGAAAAAGGCTGATGATAGCTTTGCTGTATTTACTGCGAAGTACCCAAAAAGCCCATACTTACCACTTGCTCTTTACTGGAGCGGTAATAGCAAGTATGCGAATAAAGAATATGCTGGCGCCATCAACCAACTACAAAGTTTAATTAAGCGCTATCCAAACCATCCGCGCATTCCTGCGGCAATGGTGACCTTGGGTAATGCTCAATTAGAGAGTGGTAACAAAGCGGCCGCTAAAAAAACATTTAGCGACATCATTGCTAAGTACCCAGACACAGACGCAGCTAAAGATGCGCAGCAACTCATTGCTGGCACGAAGTAAACAGCATCAACAAATTATGTCCACACTTTCTGCTGCATTTGAATCTCTAGCGCCTCGCAAAGCAGGCGCTCCTGCAGTCATTTTGTTTTCTGGTGGCCTGGACTCCACCACTGTTTTGGCCTTGGCTAAAGATCTTGGATATACACCCTATGCGCTGTCCGTAGGTTACGGTCAGCGCCACTCTTCTGAGCTGGCAGCGGCAAAACATATTGCCAAGCAAATTGGGGTAGTGCGCCACGAAGTTGTGAATTTGGACCTCACCCGTTTTGGGGGCTCTGCTTTAACTGACTCTTCGATTGCAGTTCCAACCACCCCTGGTAAAGATTTAGAAATCCCCGTCACCTATGTTCCTGCGCGTAATACGATTTTGTTGTCGCTTGCCTTGGGCTGGGCAGAATCATTAGGCGGACTTGATGTTTTCTACGGTGCTAATGCGGTGGATTATTCAGGCTATCCTGATTGCAGACCAGAGTACGTTGCTTCTTTCGAGCATATGGCTAACCTAGCTACTAAAGCAGGTGTAGAAGCCATTAATGATGCGAATCGTTTTAGGGTTCATGCCCCCATCATCAGCCTCACCAAAGCAGAGATCATTCAACTGGGAAGCACTCTAGGTGTGGATTATTCCCAAACTGTCTCTTGCTACCAAGCCAATGATTTAGGCGAAGCCTGTGGCGAATGTGAATCTTGTCGCCTTAGGCAGGCAGGCTTTAAGCAGGCTAACCTAAGCGACCCTACTCGCTATCAAAAAAAATAATTATTTAGCTTGCGTCTCAAGCATGCGAGCTACGTAGCGCGCAATCAGATCCACCTCAAGATTCACTGCATCACCTTGCCTCAAGTTACCTAGCGTAGTGTTCTGTAAAGTGTGCGGAATGATATTGATATCAATGATGCAAGAAGTTGCTGTATCTTCAGTCTGATTGACTGTGAGGGATACACCATTTACAACGATAGAGCCTTTGTAAGCAAGGTATTGCGCCAGTTCTTTAGGCGCCTCAATACGCAGCAACCAAGAACCATAAGCATCATTAACCACTTGCGCAAAGTGCGCAACCTTACCAACACCATCTACGTGCCCACTCACTAAATGTCCACCCAGGCGATCATTTAGGCGCATCGCTTTTTCGAGGTTGACTGGGCCCACCTTATCAAGGCCTACTGTTTTATTGAGAGACTCACGAGAGATGTCCAGGGCAAAAGAATGATTGGCTAACTCAGTAGCCGTCATACAGGCTCCCTGAATAGCAATACTGTCACCCAAGGCAACATCATCCAAATAGCCAGATGGAACTTCAACGACTAAATACAAACCGTCACCCTTTGCTTGAGCGCTCTTGATTTGACCAACTGCAGTAATGATTCCAGTAAACATAGATGTGATTTTAGTTCTGAATTATTTTTAATACTTCTTAATAAGGCGCATACGAAGATCGGGGCCAAATAGGTTTTGATCGATGACATGCCATTCTTGCCTGCTATCCAAAGAGCCTAAGGGTGAGACATTAGCCATACCAATACCTTCGCCCATGAAAAATGGAGCGTAGTAGAGCAATAGCTCGTCTACGCAGTCCTCCTTGAGCAATGATCCATTGAGCTTAAAGCCAGCCTCTACATGAATCTCATTCATTTCACGCTCTTTGGCTAAATAGGAGAATAACTTTGGTAGATCGACCTTGCCATGTTCATTAGCCATAGCAATCACTTCGATACCCCGCCCAGTAAATACTTTTGCTTTTTGCTGCATTTCAGGGCTTACCAAACTGGCGCACACAATGATCACGCCTGATTGATCAATTACATTAAGAATCTTTGCTGTGGGAGGCGTTTCTAATCTGGAGTCAATAATGATGCGCCAAGGCTGACGCTCAGTTTGAACATCTCTCACATTCAGAGTGGGGTCATCTTCTTTAACGGTACCAACACCAGTCACAATCGCACACGCTTGAGCGCGCCAATGATGACCATCCGCTCTCGCTAGTGACCCAGTGATCCATTGACTGCGACCATCTGGCAAAGCGGTTTTACCATCCAGGCTTGCGGCGATTTTCATACGCACCCAAGGTAGGCCGCGCGTCATTCGGGAGATAAATCCACGATTGAGTAATTGAGACTCTGACTCCAGCAAACCGCATTGCACTTCAATACCGGCAGCCTTTAACTTTGCTAAACCATTACCCGCTACAAGCGGATTCGGATCAGACATCGCCACAATCACTTTAGCTGGCTTGGCAGCAATTAAGGCATCTACACAGGGTGGCGTCCTGCCGGTATGACTGCAGGGCTCAAGCGTTACATAGAATGTCGAGCCCACTACGTCATTGCCCAGAGCTTTAGCATCTGCTAGTGCCTGGACTTCTGCATGTGCCTTGCCAACCGCTTGGGTAAAGCCGCGCCCAATGACTTGACCATCTTTAACAATCACACAACCTACTCTGGGGTTGGGGTTAGATAGATAAAGTGCTTTTTGAGCCTGGGCCAAAGCCTCGCTCATGAACTGGTGGTCAACTGCGCTGTACATAGGGTCTATTAAACCATTCAATGGCAACGCTTTGCATCTCTGGCGGGGTCACAGATGCGCCAGCGCCCGCCACTACCCAAAATCATTTGGCGCTCGATCTCGGGAGCCCGACTGTGACCCAAAATCAATCGATTAGCCACAAAGCCACCTTGAGCGGTTTTTGCCGCACCCGCTGCATTAAACAGTACGCCTTTCTTACCCGAATGGGGGTCAATAAATTGCTTACCGCCACCCTTAAAGTAAATTGGATCAATACTTCCTTGCGAAAACCAGGGTTTATTGATGCACCCGACTTTCACGGGCTTGCTGATGCAACCGCTTTTGACAATCCACCCCTTTTCCCATTGATCTCCCGAGATTGGCACTAGATGAACGGGTTGGCCTAAATGCAAAGCTTGCTGACGTGCAAAGTGGGCATGCGCAATAAACCTTCTGGCGATAGAGTCAATTTCTCGAGCGGCGATTTGTTCTTGTAACAAAGGCATCGTCATCATGGCAGTAATAGCAATGATTAAAACTACGGCCATGAGCTCGAGCAGACTAAATCCAGATCGTAAATTATGCTGTTGATTTAAATGAATATCTAAATTACTCAAAGACTTGTCGCCAATTGACTCGCGTTACGGAGTGATTCTTTTCATCAATAACTACGCCAATCTGAATCGCTGGCTTTTCTTTACTCGAAATCAACCAACGGTTTTTACCTGCCGACTGAATAAAACAAGCGTGCTCTTTTAGATCGGCAAGAGCAGTTAAGTTTTTCTCGCAATCTAAAACTGCTTTTTCAGCGGCAAGAAAATTTTTCTGAGCCAGCTCTATTGTTTTAACTTCTACGATACGCAATGCATTCAGTCTCTCCAAATAAACCACCAGAGAGGAACACAGCAAGAGCAGTGAAATTACCCAAGCCAAAATCACAAAAGATTCCTTGTCGCAAAAGTGCGTTCTACATCCAAATTAAGCCTGATCCCATCAGTCATTTGTAGCTTGATTCTAAAAAGCCTTGATGCTGATGGTGGCTGGGCCAGAGAGGAGCTTACCTCCTCTATAAAAAGACTGTTTACGCCATTCATTAAGGTAGTGTTCTGAATCCGCCCCTGGCGATCAAGCGACTGACAAATCAGCGAGCCGCCATTCACCCTCTTACCCTTAGGTATGCCCGCCTGACGATCCACCAGAAATCCTTGCATAGCTAAATTATTTTTGGTGCGCTCTTTAGTAAGCACATTGCCAATGCAATCAAAATCCATGCCAGTAGATAACTCATGGCGAACAGTCAAGGAATCGGATCCTTGGAATCCTGATCTTTTCTCTACCTGCAGAAATGCAATATCGTTTGCCAGATGCCTTACTTTTTGGACTGAGATTTGTGTGGCTTGAATATTGCGATAACCAGCCATACGAATGGCTCGGCCAATCAATTCAAATGCTCGATCTGCTTCCGCAATCAAAGATTGTGATTTCTCATATTCAATTTGCTTAATTACTAAATCAGCGCTTGTCTTTAATAATGGATTGAGTAGAAGTGCGCACAGGGCGATTCCGACTAGACACTCGAGCAGACTCATGACTTAATGATTTGCTAGGTATATTGAAATGAGCCCTACTGTGTTCTTGCACTTCAAAAACATCTGAATCCTTTCTGAGTTGCGATCTTTTAGCCTCTTGCTGGACCAGATTTAAGGCAATGCGCTGATAAATGCCTACCGATGACATCCAAACCCCCGAAATCATGCTCATAGCCACCAAAACCTCTAACAATATGAATCCCTGGCAGTTTTTAAAACCAAGCTTTGAAATAGAGTGCTTTTTAGGGGGCATCGCCCATTTTCATAGGTAGGCTTAAGAACTGAAACTCCCGCCCAAGGCTCTTGCCGTCAGAAAGACGGGATATTGCGGTAGGACTGAACAACAAGTAGGTCCTGCGCTTAAAATAGAGGGCTATGCCAAATACCCTTGCCTCCACCGAAGAAATTATTGCTGAGCTCAAAGCCGGCAAGATGGTGATCCTCGTTGATGAAGAAGATCGTGAGAACGAAGGCGATTTAGTCCTGGCCGCTGATCACGTGACAGCTGAAGCAGTGAACTTTATGGCAAAACATGGTCGTGGTTTGATCTGCCTAACCCTGACTCGCGAGCGCTGCCAACAACTCAATTTGCCATTGATGGTGAGAGATAACGGCACATCCATGGGAACCAATTTCACGGTTTCTATTGAAGCGGCTAGCGGAGTAACTACTGGGATTTCTGCAGCTGATCGTGCCCTCACCATTAAAACTGCTGTGGCACCCAACGCTAAGCCCAACGATTTAGTCCAGCCTGGTCATATTTTTCCATTGATGGCTCAACCTGGTGGTGTATTGATTCGTTCGGGACATACGGAAGCTGGTTGTGATCTTGCGGCGATGGCTGGATGTTCTCCAACTTCAGTCATCTGCGAAATCATGAAAGATGATGGCAGCATGGCACGTCTTCCTGACTTGCTAGAGTTTGCTCAAGAACATCAACTGAAGATCGGCAGCATTGCTGACCTGATTCAATATCGTAGTCAGCACGAAAGTATTGTGGTTCGTGAAGGTAGTCGGGAATTTACAACCCCTTGGGGGAAATTCCAGGGAATTATTTATCGCGATACCCCCAGCTCATGCATACATATTGCACTAGTGCATGGCAAACCCTCTGAAGCACAAGAAACCTTAGTACGCGTTCATGAACCAGTCACTGTTTTGGACTTCCTGGACTCAGACATCAGCACCCACTCCTGGCCACTTGCAAAAGCTTTAGAGCAAATAGCGGCTGCACCAGCTGGTGTAGCAGTTCTCCTCAATGCCTCTGGCATAGCAGCGCCAAATGATCAAGATTGGTTAGCGCAGTTCCAAAAGCTCAATCAGTCACAGGATGAGGCTAAGAAACCCTTGGCCAGAAAAACTGATTTCAGAAGCTACGGCATTGGCGCCCAAATCCTCAAAGATCTCGGTGTTGGCAAAATGCGCTTGTTGGCTAACCCTAGCCCTGTTCCCAGCCTGTCTGGTTATAAGCTCGAAGTGACAGGCTATAAGCCTTACACCCCTTAATAATTTTAGAAAATTGATATGACTAGTACTAATGAATTTGTAGGTGTATTGGAAGCGGATCTCAATGGTCAGGATCTTCGCATTGGCGTGGTGCAAGCGCGCTTTAATGAAGATCATTGTGTTGCCTTAACGAATGCCTGTATTAATGAATTAATTTCACTTGGCGTTTCTCAAGCAGACATCAAATTGGTTACCGTTCCTGGCGCTCTAGAAATCCCATTTGCACTGCAAAAGCTAGTTGAGACTGGTGAATTTGATGGCTTAGTTGCTTTAGGGGCAGTCATTCGTGGTGAGACCTATCACTTTGAATTAGTCTCCAACGAATCTGCTGCAGGCATTACACGCATCTCTCTTGATTCTGGATTACCAATCGCTAATGGCGTTCTCACTTGCGACACTGATGAACAAGCCCTTGCTCGCGTCCAGGTCAAAGGCGCAGAATGCGCTCAAGCAGTAGTGGAGATGGCCAATTTAGCGCTAGCATTAACACCAGATATCGATATCGAAATCAACTCGAGTGAAGAAGAATAATTCGCATGTCTACATCTAGCCAGAACCCACTCAATCCACAAGATGGCAAAGAAGCAAAGCCAGCTCTAAAGCGTTCGCTCACACCACGTCGTCGTGCTCGTGAGTACGCTCTTCAAGGTGTTTATCAAAGCCTAGTGATGCGCCGTGCTGGCAGCATTCCAAATGGTGCCGCCATTGCTAAACAGCTTGCTGAAGACCCCGCTTTTCGTCGCTGCCAGCTCGAGCTGTTTCAAGGCATCTTCGATGGGGTGCTAGCCCGTACTGATGAATTGGAAGCCATCATTACCCCTGCATTAGATCGCCCAATTAATGAGCTCTCGCCCGTAGAGCATGCAGCACTACTCATCGGCGCTTATGAGTTGGCAATAGATCTCTCAGTACCTTATAAAGTAGCCATCAATGAAGCTGTGGAGCTTGCCAAGACCTTTGGCGGGACCGATGGTCATAAATATGTGAATGGCGTACTAGACTTACTAGCCCAGAAGCTGCGCACCGCAGAAACTCAAGCCGGCTAAGCCCTTCATCTAGCAGTCCCGAATTTCAGCCTCCAGGCCTTAAAAGCTTGGAGGCTATTTTATTTATTGAGGGATAAAATGGTTTACATATAACCAGAGTTCAAACATCATGCCAACAGTAGATATTCGTAGCCAACTTAAAGACTCCAGCCTTTTTAAAGAGGAGGCCTTTATTAACGGTAAATGGGTTGCATCCAAAACGACTTTCATCGTCACCAATCCTGCCACCGATGAAATCATCGCCAATGTAGCTAATCTCAAAACCGATGATGCTGAACAGGCGATTGCTGCCGCTGAAAAAGCCCTACCAGCTTGGCGCAGTAAATTAGCAAAAGAGCGCGCGCAAATCATGCGCAAATGGTTTGATCTGATTATTGAAAATACGCAAGATCTAGCAAAGCTTATGACCCTTGAGCAAGGCAAACCTTTAGCCGAAGCTGCTGGCGAAGTGGTTTACGGGGCTTCCTTTGTGGAGTGGTTTGCTGAAGAAGCGAAACGCGTTGAAGGCTCAATTCTTGGAAGTACCTGGAGCGATAAACGCCTGATGGTGTTAAAGCAACCTATTGGTGTCTGCGTAGCAATTACGCCTTGGAACTTCCCCATCGCCATGATCACCCGCAAGATTGCGCCAGCACTAGCAGCGGGTTGCACCATTGTGATTAAACCAGCTGAGCTCACGCCTTTGTCAGCACTGGCATTAGCGGAATTAGCAAAACGTGCCGGTATTCCAGATGGTGTCATTAATATTGTGACTGCTGATGCAGATCAATCGATTGTCATCGGCAAAACTCTTTGTGCATCACCAACAGTTCGACATCTCTCTTTCACAGGCTCCACAGAAGTTGGTCGCATTCTGATGCAACAATGCGCACCAACCGTCAAAAAGCTTGCGCTAGAGTTGGGTGGACATGCCCCATTCATCGTTTTTGAAGATGCAGATATTGATGCAGCAGTCAGCGGCGCCATGGCATCTAAATTCAGAAACTCAGGTCAAACCTGTGTTTGTGCAAACCGCTTTTATGTCCATAAAAAAGTACATGATGTATTTGTAGAAAAGTTTGCTAAAGCCCTCGAAATCATTAAGGTGGGGAACGGCATGGAAGCCGGCATTACCCAAGGACCATTGATTGAAACTGCCGCACTAGAAAAAGTCAAAAAACATGTTGCCGATGCATTGGACAAAGGGGCAAAACTGGTCACTGGCGGCAAGCAAGCAATAGAAGGCAAAAATTTTTACGAGCCGACTATTTTGGCAAATGTGAATAGTCAGATGCTCATCACTTACGAAGAAACTTTTGGCCCCGTAGCGCCGATCATCCCTTTTGAAAGCGATGAAGAGGTAATCCAGCTTGCAAATAACAGTCAATTTGGTCTGGCCTCATACTTCTTTAGTCGCGATATCGGTCGCGTCTGGAAAGTGGCTGAAGCCTTGGAGTACGGCATGGTGGGTGTCAACACAGGCCTTATCTCGAATGAAGTGGCGCCCTTTGGTGGCATCAAGCAATCCGGCTTGGGCCGCGAGGGCAGCGTCTACGGCATGGATGAATACCTTGAGATGAAATACGTTTGCGTGGGCTTATAAGCCTCTGTATTTTTAGCTGCTTTCTGATTAATTTCTATTGTTTTATTTTTTCTTGTAAACCAAATCCCAAACACCGTGGCCTAGCTTGATGCCACGGTTCTCAAATTTAGTTACTGGTCGATAAGCAGGTCTTTCAACATATCCCGCGTGTTGGCCATTTAACTGTTCAAGGGTTGGCTTAAATTCATTGCAAATCTCTTCCGGCTTGGCTACATCGCCTGCGGAAAAAGTTTCTATCTTCATTAATTCAGTGGAAGTATTTTGCAAAGCAGTTTCGGCATTCAGAACTAACACCATTTGTTCTGCATAGTTATGCCAATCCGTTGCCAAATGTAAATAAGCACCAGGCTTTAATCTAGAAACCAGTAAGTGCACAAACTCAGACTGAATCAAACGACGCTTATGGTGACGCTTTTTATGCCATGGATCAGCAAAGTAAATATGGATCCCATCCAATGAGCTTGGCGCAATCATATGCTCAAGTACTTCAACAGCATCATGACGAATTAGCCGAAGATTCGTTAGTTGATTTTCACCAATGAGTTTGAGTAAAGCACCAACACCAGGCGGATGAACTTCGATTGCTAAAAAATCATCGTCAGATCTAAAGGCAGCAATCTTGGCGGTCGTCTCGCCCATACCAAAACCAATCTCCAAGATCTTTGGCTTAGCAGAACCTTTAAATGCTTCGATTAAATTGAGATTCGACGCTTGATAGGGCAGCAGAAACTGTGGGCCTAGCTCCTCGATAGCACGCTGTTGTCCAGCGGTGGTTCTACCCGCCCTTAAAACAAAAGAGCGAATGCGGTCAGTTCTAATCATTTCCTTTTGTCGCTTGGTGTATTCCACCCTGCAGAGCGGTAGGCATATACAACTTCAGTCAGCACTATCGAAAGAGATGTCATGAAAAAGATGAGTCCCAATACAAAAGTCCAGATAACGTAAGTCGTTTGCAATGAACGTACAGCGCCTGCTTGAAAGAAAAAGAGCTCAAGTACCGTCAAAGAAATAAAGACGCCGCTGAGTACGTCAAAAAAGATGGCTGCTGTACATAAACGACCCCGAATTTGGGCTTCATCAGCCTCCTTATGCATATGGTGTAACAGCACCTGATCCGTTACCTCGCCCCGATCAATAGAGTGTCGAATCGCACGCATACGATCGACAGATCGGGCAAGTCGTCCTGAAATAGCGTTAATTAATGTAGCGACCGCAGTTAACAAAAATACCGGTGCTAATGCTAGCTGAATATTATTGGTAATTGCGTCAATTGATGCATCCATAGGAATTTCCTGAACTTATTAAGTCACTTAAAGATTAATGGGACCAAGCAATTAAGCCCGTGTAGGAAGTAATTAAAACCAATAATCCAAATGCAATTCGATACCAAGCAAATGGTATGAAATTATGGTGGGCCACATAGTGAATTAACCAACGCACACAAACAAATGCTGAAATAAATGCAGCGATAAAACCCACAATAGTAGCTAGAGTAAATTCTCCAGAAAAGGCCACTGGTGCCTTCCAAAGCTTAAGCAACTCATAGGCGGTAGCGCCACCAATCACCGGAATAGCTAAGAAAAAAGAAAACTCCGTAGCTACGGCACGAGGCAAGCCAAATAACATGCCTCCAATAATAGTTGCGCCTGAGCGTGAAGTGCCGGGTATTAAAGCGGCACATTGCGCTAAACCAACCTTGAGCGCATCCAATGGGCTTAAATCATCTACCGACTTAATCTGACTAGAGACATCCGCAAGGTTTTGTTGACGACGCTCAGCCCAAAAAATAATCAGGGCGCCCACAATAAATGCACTGGCCACTGGGATTGGAGAAAACAAAACTGCTTTGATGTGCTTCCCAAACAAAAATCCTAGCCCCATAGCCGGAATCGATGCGATCAGTAAATTTAAGACAAAACGGCGAGCCTCAGGGCTACTAGAAAAAGAACTGGCTACCTTAATGAGTTTTTGACGAAATTCCCAGCAAACCGCCAAAATGGCGCCAAACTGAATAATGACTTCAAAAGCCTTACCGCGATCATCATTAAAGTCGAGCAAATCGCCAACCAAGATAAGGTGCCCGGTACTGGAGATCGGCAAAAACTCCGTTAATCCCTCGACCACCCCCAGAATGACTGCTTTTAGTAACAAAATTAGATCCATGGTCTAAATTTTATAGGTATCTAGAGGCAAGTCCGAGTATTTGGCAAAATAGTGCCTAAATATGCATTTTGAATAAATTAGCCTTAAACTGCATGGCACATTGAAAAGTTTCCGAATTACATGACCCCAAAACGCTTTAGACTTTCTAGACTTACCGCCTTTGGTTTGATCCTCAGTCAAGCACTCGGTCTTAGCACATGGTCTTTTCAAGCTTTGGCGCAAAGTCCTAATGCCGCAGCAAGGCCTGCCTTACCCTCCCCAATGAGCGCCTCAACCCTCATTGGCTTGGAGCAGCCGCCTCAGATCGCCCCGCTACCAACCAAACCAGCAGTGCCAGCAGTTTCTGCGCCTACTAATTTGACGGGGGATAAGAATGCTGACACCAAAAGCCAGACAAATGATTTGATTCAGCTTTATCAAGAAGCTGCGTTTAGCGATCCAGTATTAACGGCTGCTCGTTTCAACTATCAAGCCAGCAAGGAACTCTACTGGCAAGGTTTCTCTTTATTAATGCCGCAAGCCAATGCCACTCCTGGTGGCACCCGCTACTATCAGCACGGTACTGGCAGCACTGTAGTTTCAAATAACTCAGGTAATTCCCGAGTCTTTGATCAAAAAAGTTATACCGTCACACTGACTCAGCCAGTCTTTAACGTAGGCGCATTGGAACTTTTTAAGCAAGGCGATCTCAACACCAAATTAGCAGACATGCGTTTTTTCTTGGCGCAACAAGATTTAATCTTGCGAGTGTCACAAGCTTATTTCGATGCCCTCACTAGCCAAGATAATGTGGCGCTGTACAAAAACAAAAAAGATTTAATTAAGCAACAACTTGAGATTGCTCAAGCAAAATTTGATGCTGGCTTAGCAACGATCGTGGATGTCAACACCGCTCAAGCAGCTCTTGACTTAGCAAACTCACAGGAGATTACTGCGCAGGCTGATCTCATTGTGAAGCGTGGTGCCTTAGAGCAAATCGTTGGACGTCCGGTAGGCGCATTAAAGCCGCTGGTTAAGGACGCCAAAATTGAGGGTGTTCTCAGAGATCCCCGTAGCAAGACCAAAGATGCTAAAGACAATCCAATTGCAGAGAGTGTTAACCCAAGCCTGCCACCTGGGCAAACCTTGGATGACTGGATTAACCAAGCAGAATCAGCAAACTTCAATGTCTTGGCTGGCCAACTGTCTGTCAGCCTTGCAGAGAGTACTTATCGCGGCGCCCAAGCTTTAAATTATCCAACGGTGAACTTAGTGGGCACATCCGGGTACAACACCTCGAACGGCACGCCCAATAATTACACGCCATCTAATACCAACGTATATAACAACACATTGGCACTGCAAATGACTATTCCGCTGGTATCAGGTGGATTTAATAGCTCCGTTATTCGTCAAAATGCTGCTCTTGTTGATGCAGCTAAAGCCAATTACGATAGCTACCGTCGTGCAGCAGCGCAAAACACTCGGACCGCCTTTACCGGCTTCTATGGTGGCTTAGCTAGTGTTAAGGCTTACGAGGCGGCAGAGCGCTCCACCTCATCCGCGTTGGAGTCCAGTAAGCTGGGCTTTCAGGTCGGCACATTAATTAATATTGATGTATTAATTGCATTAGATTCATTGATTAATACCCGCTCATTACTTCAGCAAGCGAGATACAGCACAATCCTCAATGCAATCAAATTAAAAGCGCATGCAGCTACATTAACGGATGAAGATTTAATCTCAATCAATACTTTACTGCGTTAATTAAGCAAGCTCAAAGAAGCTTGAATCACTTCTGCTGTACTCGGCGGCGCCCCAATATCTCCAACATTGCGTATTTTTTCAGACCAATAACCTTCAGTCTTCCATCTAGGTGAATCACAATAAATCTCTATTGTTGGCTTACCTAAAACTGCTGCAAGATGAGTAAGACCAGTATCCACGCCAACCGTTAATGCTGCTCCTGCAATCACGGAGAATGCATTCTGAATTGAGAATGCTGGCGGCACTAATGCATTCGGAATGTGCGCGGCAATTTCCTTGCTCACCGCTTGCTCAACTAAATTACCCCAAGGAAGGACCACCTGGTAACCACGACCGGCTAACTCTTTACCCAAAGCTACCCAGCTTTCATTTGGCCAGCGCTTAGCCTCTCTGGCCGTTGAATGAAAGCACAAGACATAAGGCGTCTTCAAGCCATCAAGAGTTCCGCTGCAATTTGCATTTAGAGAATCAACATAAGTCTTTGGGTAAAACTGAGGTTCATTAGCACGATCTAGTACTGACCAATCTAAAGCAGAAGATATCACCCAGCGCGAACGATCTACCGCATGACATTGAATTGGCACTTGTACTGACTGGTTATAAAAAGATCTGGCAACGGGCTCATAACCCGAAAACTCTGTTGCATTGGCTAGGCCCGCAACTACTGCATGAGAAGCTTTACTAGCTAATGCACAAACAATAGCGGATTTGAGGAGGCCCTGAGTTTCAATGATTACATCATAAGAAGTTACCTGAAGCTCTTTTTTGAATGCAAAAAATTGCTGCCAAGTAGAAAGCTTAAAGAGATTCTTTTTCCAACGACGCAAACCAAATGGAATGATGCGATCTATCCCTCTGAAGCTACCTCTGGAAAGTAGAGGGGTCAGAAGGTGGACGTACCCTTCTTCAACCACCCAATCAATTTGAGCATTAGGTAAACGCGTGCGAAGGTCCCAAACAATCGGCAAGTTATGGAGTACATCCCCCAAAGAGGAGAGTTTTACCAATAAGATCCGGGGATTTTGGGAGGCAGCCTTAGAAGCAGTCGAAGATAAATCGCTCATACGAGCATTATCTTATCTTTTCAAAATCATCCGAATGGGGATTAGAACTTGGGGGCAGCGTCCCAAACCAAGCCAGCAGCATCCTTGGCATTCATATTAGGCTGAACGCCGGCAGGCAAAGGCCACTCAATTCCAACCGTTGGATCATTCCAGGCAAGGCAAGCTTCGCTTTGCGGGTGATAGTAATCCGTTGTTTTATATAGAAACTCAGCTGTAGGCGATAGAACTAAAAAGCCATGGGCCAACTGGGCCGGAATCCATAATTGCTTATGATTCTCAGCACTTAATTCAACGCCTGCCCATTTGCCATAAGTTGGTGAATCTTGACGAATATCTACTGCAACATCAAATACGCTGCCTGACACCACTCGCACCAATTTACCCTGAGTCTTTTCTAACTGATAGTGCAAGCCACGCAAAGTCCACTGACGTGAGAAGGAATGGTTGTCTTGAACAAACTCGACATCTAGACCAGTAGCGTTAGCAAAGTCTTCAGCATTGAAGGACTCAGTAAACCAACCGCGCTCATCCCCAAATACTTTAGGCTCCACAATAAAAACATCATGAATAGCAGTGGGCGTTAACTGCAGCTTAGACGGTGCACTCATTTAACAGCCTTCTTGGTTGAGAGCGAAATTGGTTGAGCAGAAGTATTGAGCTCATTCAAAATCTTGCCTAAGTATTGGCCGTAACTATTTTTACTTAACTGATTAGCCACTTTCTGCACTGCATCGGCGCTGATCCAACCTTGGCGATAAGCAATTTCCTCGGGGCAAGCCACCATCAGGCCTTGGCGCTTTTGCAAAGTAGCAATGAATCCCGCCGCATCTAGCAATGAGTCATGGGTACCAGTATCAAGCCATGCAAATCCACGGCCCATAATCTCAACACTCAATTCATTTTTCTCAAGATAGACACGGTTCACATCGGTAATTTCAAGTTCGCCACGAGCGCTAGGTTTGATGGAAGCAGCAATATCACAGACCTGATTATCGTAAAAATACAAACCAGTTACTGCATAGTTACTACGCGGCTTTAGTGGCTTCTCTTCAATCGAAAGTGCTTTGTAGTCTTTATCAAATTCAACAACACCATAACGCTCTGGATCATTCACGTGATAGGCAAATACAGATGCGCCAACAGTACGGTCATTTGCACTATTGAGTTGATCGACCAACTCATGACCATAAAAAATATTATCGCCAAGCACTAAAGCACTTGGATTATTACCAACAAAGTTTTTACCCAGCGTAAATGCTTGCGCCAAACCATCTGGCGAAGGCTGTACGCAGTATTCAATATTGAGGCCCCATTGGGAACCGTCACCCAATAATTCAGAGAAGCGGGGGGTATCTTGGGGAGTGGAAATCAATAGAATGTCGCGAATACCAGCCAACATTAAGGTGCTCAGTGGGTAATACACCATTGGTTTGTCATAGACCGGCATCAACTGTTTTGAAACAGCCTGAGTCACCGGGTAGAGACGAGTACCGGACCCGCCGGCCAAGATAATACCTTTACGATTTACAGCCATTAAAAACCCCTATTTCAGCATCTCAAGCCGCCAAGAGGTCTTTAAATCAAACCTTTCGAGGCTAACTTGGAAACATATTCTTGAACCATGCCATCCCAAATTGGGAAATTTGGCACATTTAGGAGTTCATTATAAGAGTTTGAAGCTTCTGAAGACCCACTCTTCAGGGCGGAACGCAATTTAGCGCTATTCATACGAGAATTCATCGGCCTAGGCGCTGGCAGAGGGTATTGAACCGCCAAAATAGGTTTAATTGCCTCTGGCTTGGCCTTGAGCTCAACGCCAGCATTTAGGGCGGCCTGGACTGCAAAACTGGCTAAACCATGCCAGGTAGTCTCACCCGCTGGCACGGCGTGATAAATGCCCGATGGAAACTGCTTTAGATGACATTCAGAATCCAGCGCCAAGCTCAGACTTATCTGAGCAAGCCATTCTGCGCTAGTAGGCACACCATGCTGATCATGAATGACTTTTAATTCTTCGCGTTCTTTGGCCAATCGCAGCATTGTCCGAATGAAATTACCGCCGTCCCCATATACCCAGCTAGTTCTAAAAATAGCAAATTGCCCATTAGATGAGTTTGCAAATACTTTTTCTATTGCCTCTTCACCTGCAGCTTTGCTTTTTCCATAAATACCCAATGGGTTGCGAGCATCATCCTCAACATAAAAACCATTCTTACGGCCATCAAATACGTAGTCCGTTGAGTAGTGCAAAAGAGTCGCATTATTTTCTGCAGCATAACGCGCCATGAGTTCGGGAGCTTTTGCATTGACTGCATATGCCAAATCTATTTCAGTTTCGGCTTTATCCACTGCAGTGTAAGCAGAGGCATTAATTATGAGATTGGGTTTTGATGCATTTAATTGCTTAACAACATCAGCCTCTTTGCTGAGATCACATTCAGATCTGCCAAGATAAGTTACCTTTATGTTTGCAGAAGCAGGCAGTTTCTCAAATAAGACGTTAAACGCTTTACCCAACTGCCCGTCTTTTCCAAACACCAATATATTCATGCGATTTCTAGCTCAGCTTGTTAGTTGTACTGCTTATTAAGCCAGTCGCGATACGAGCCGCTCACCACGCCATCAATCCAAACAGGATTATCTAAGTACCACTGCACTGTTTTGCGAATACCAGTATCAAAGGTCTCGGCAGGTCGCCAACCTAACTCACGCTCTACCTTGCTGGCATCAATCGCGTAGCGACGATCATGTCCTGGGCGATCTTTTACGTAAGTGATTTGCTCTACGTAAGACTTGCCATCAACACGAGGCTTGAGTGTATCCAAAATACCGCAAATCGTTTTCACAACATCAATATTGGCCTTTTCATTCCACCCGCCAATGTTGTATGTCTCGCCCAATTTGCCTTTAGCTAATACTTCGCGAATAGCCGAGCAATGATCACCCACATAGAGCCAATCACGAATCTGTTGACCATCACCATAAATCGGCAAAGGCTTGCTATTGAGAGCATTCAATATCACCAATGGAATTAATTTTTCCGGGAAGTGGTATGGGCCATAGTTATTAGAGCAATTGGTTGTCACCACCGGGAATCCATAGGTATGAAACCAAGCGCGCACTAGGTGGTCGGAGGCCGCCTTAGATGCTGAGTATGGGCTGTTTGGCTCATAAGGATTGGTTTCAGTAAAAGCAGGATCAGTTAAAGAGAGTGAGCCATACACTTCATCAGTTGATACATGATGAAAGCGAAATTCTTCTTTTGCTTTTCCTTCAAGCGCATTCCAATACTCACGGGCACACTCCAACAAATTGAATGTACCAACAATATTCGTTTCCACGAAATCTGCAGGCCCATGAATGGAGCGATCCACATGGCTCTCTGCAGCGAAATTGACGATGGCACGTGGCTTATGCTCTTTTAGCAATTTGGCAACTAGTTCTTTGTCGCCAATATCGCCATGAACAAAGATATGGCGCGGATCACTCTTTAAGGATTCAAGGGTAGCTAAATTACCAGCATAGGTTAATTTATCCAAGTTCACTATGCCCTCATTAGCTGGAACCTTCAGCCAATCTAGGACAAAATTACCGCCGATAAAGCCAGCACCACCAGTTACGAGAATCATAGAATTTCCACTTAATTTTGCTCAATATCTACCTATGTAGATTATGATGAATAATCTCTAAATAAATCAGTTGCTCCATTATAAAGTCCCCAGAAAATCTCTCTAAAAATCATATTTAAAGATGAAAGGGGGGCTTAATATTCTCAAATTATCTCTAAATATAGGCTTCCAAGGCAACAGAGGCCAATAAAATAGACATTAAAGAATGCCCTATTTAATGTAAGCAGTAGAGGTAGTTGAAAATGTTGAAGTAAACCGCCCATTTATTTACTGCAATAAACCCATCTTAGAAAAGTTGAATAGAATTCTTAAATAATGAAGCCAAAGCTACTAGACGTTTTTTTGTTTTATAACGAGCTCGATTTACTTAAGGCTCGACTTGAGTATTTGGGGCCGACTGTTGATCACTTCATCATCTCTGAAGCCAATGTAGATTTTTCGGGGCGCCCAAAAGAATTTCTGCTAAGCCAAGAGCTTATTAGCACGCTTCCTTATGCAGACAAGGTCATTTACCATCGCGAATACCTTAACCTCAAATCGATCTTTTGGTTATATAAAAAGCTAAAGTATCGCAAGCGCATCACTAGCTTCCTTTGGAAAATTCAGGATGCCCAGAGAAACTCCACCTTAAAACCCCTAAGTTCATTTCATGCAAATGACATCGTCATTTTTAGTGATTTAGATGAGTTTCCCAGCGAGGACGCAGTCCAAAAAGGAATTGAGGCGCTTCAGTCTAAAAAAACAAATCAACCAAAGCCCCATGCCTACAGTCTAGATCTGACCTTTTTCTACTACAACCTGAACAATGCAGCGCCTGAAGAAAAGTTTTATGGGGCTGTAATGACAACCTTGGGGACATTTAGAAAGTATCTTCCCCACCGGTTTAGAAGCGGCAGAAATGATTTTGAGCATATTCCAGCGGGAGGCTGGCATTTTTCCTACTTCATGGATGAAGAAAAAATTCTCAACAAAATTTATGCAATTAGTGATGTTGAAAATTTGAGTGCCTATAAAAACCTCACTACTGAAGAAATTCAACAAAAAATATTATCAGGATCAGATCTTTACGATCGCGGAACTATCTTGAACAATCTTGAATATAAAAAAATCCCTGACTCTGTCATCAAGGTAATTCAAAAATACTTACCCAACTGCGCAAAAATTATTTAACTTAATTTTTAGATCTTTTTTAGATTCTCTTGAAATCTTTCCCCAGTAAAAATAATGACTATAGACCCAAGGGTAAGAAAGAAAATGGTGGCCTCAAAGTATTGCTTGTAAGAAATCTCTGCAATCAAGCCAAAAGGGATAAAGGCTAAGCAAACAATTGCCCAAGGCAAGGCAATGGAAGACTTACTTTTTAGGCCAAAGTAAATAGTTGAAAGCATGCAGGAAAAAATTAATACTAGCCCCGGCACACCAAATGCCAGGCCAAAATCAATCCAACCACTATGAACTTGCCCCTCGTGCTCATGGGGTATTTGAGCTTGCTCCTGAAGGCCATTAAATGAGCGATTGATAGATCCATATCCCAATGGGTATTCTGAAATCAATTTAATACCTGCAGCCGCATAAGCGAAACGACTATAGGTATTGGTAGCTGCAGGCACACCCAAACTATTGAATGGCATAGGTACACTACCCTCCTTTTTTTGCCATTGTTTATTTCCATCAATATCAATGCCTAAGGCCGCATCCTGAAAAACGGTATCCCATCCACGATATGCCAAAGTCTTATGACCTTCCCATACCCCAGCAGATAAAACCAGAATTGCTATCACCACAATAGCTGACAAAATTTTGGAGCCGCCCTTTAGAAGCATGGAATTAATTACCACTACTGCAGCTAAGAATGCACATAAACCCAAGGCAATAGCAATGCCATTTTTGGTGCTCGATACCAAAGCAGAAACTAAAACCAAAACTAACCCCATTAGCCAATAGATAATCTGAAGCGTTTTGGCCTTATCAATCTTGCCTGCCATCAAATGAATGAGGTTGCCAGTCGCTACAGCAGCGGCAATCGCCCCAAAATAAGCCGTCTCAATCTTGGCAAACAAGAAAAAAGCAAATTCAATAGGTTTTACAAAACCGCGATTCAGGTAGGAGGCCCAGCAGTAAGCAAACACATTAATTGCTGGCGTTAAAAAAAGTGCCAGATAGAAATAAAGTCGCAGCTTTGCATACTTCACAATGGCAATTCCTATGCCCACTGCAGCAATCGCGCCCACTAAGGAACGCATCCACAAACCCTTAATCTCGGATAACTCTAATTCTCGATTTAAAGAAAAAAAAGTATAGTGAACTAACACCCATGCAAATAGTCCCAAGATACAAAAAAGCGGTAAAAACCTAGCATCGACGGATTTCAGTCTTGCCCAGTTGTATCGAATTAGTCCAAGCGCTGACAAACATCCGGCCACCAACAATAGATGGCGTAGAGCGATCGTATTGGGAATCACCCAAATACACAACAAACCAATAATGCTTGTAACTGAAGCTATGGCAAATTGATTTTCAGATATTTTCATATTCTTAAGCACTTAATTGCCAGAGTTTGAGTTTTATAAATTTCTTGCGCATTTTCCATTTAAAACGCACCTTCTGAGCGATCTCTTTAGCTAAAGTTACCCTACCCTGCTCTCGCAATGAGTCAATCAAATCATAGCTATCTAGGCCGCTTAAGTAATTTTCAGGCAGGATATTGATGAAGGCTTTTAATTGGGCATCATTTAAGACTCTGCCAAAGTTAAAGAAGCCATGAAAGCCGAATGCATCATGCCAAAGCGAGCGCTCAACTGCAAATTGCTCAGCAACATCTACCGGCGCAATGCTGACTCCATGTTGACCTAGAAACTCTTTGTTATCCGCGCAGATGCAATAGTCTTCAGGGTGCTTTTTAATAAATCCCGTTTTTAGAATCGTATCAAGCAACTTCTTTGATCGTAGCGAAAACCCTCCATTGCCCACTGGAGTCTCTGGATGATGTGGCCATACCGGCCCAATATAGTCATATCGCAGGAATTCATCATTCCATAACTGAGGATGTATTACGAAACTATCCCACTGAATAACAAGCACGTGACTAGTCCCAATATGTTGACCAATACCTGTCAACAAAAGCTCCGAATAATCCTTTGTGGTCCTAATTGGCGGAGCTTGGACATACTCAATATCAGATCTTTTGGTATTGACGCGATCTAAATTCGTGATGAGTACAACCTTGGCAAATTGAACACCGCTTAAGCATCGATCGATTGCCCAATGCGCTAACTCGGGCTCACGCGTCTCCACACAGAGTAGAGTGACATTAGATAGATTGAGCATTGCTGCGTAGTATTTTGAAAGAGCTAGTGCTTAATTCAAAAATCCGAGCAATAAAGAGACCTTAAATTGAGCCTTCTTAAGAACTCGCTTAACAGATCTCCAAACCCTGGATGGAATGCTCTTATTTGATGGGCCATAGTCACCCCAGCTCTCCCAGTTGGACTGGTATACCACCCCTAAATAATCATGCGCCAGAAGCGCTTCCTTGTATCCCAACACTTGATGAGCCCATAGCTGGTGTTCATAGTGGTAATGCATGAATAGCTGCTCGCGCGGATAGATCGGAATGGCACGGAAATTTATTAAAGACTCGCCATACCATGTGAATTCAGAGCCGCAAAGCAAAACTGCGTCTAGGAAGTTCATATTGTTTGGTGTTAGATAATTCTTATCTAAAGACTCCCAAACTTTTCCACTCCACAAGAACGGGGCATAACCAAAGTCATAAGTAACTCCCTTGCGCCCCAAGGCAGCCTTAATCGGCTCACGATCCGCCAAAAAATGCTGGCGGATCTTTTTAGGGCCAAAGCGCTCCGTAGCCTGAAGCACATCGCGCCCTTCATGAATGACTGAATAAGGAATATTGTCTTTAAAGATGAAATCGCTTTCATCAAAATCTCGAATAAAAATACAGTCTGAATCGAGCACCAAATAGTTTTCTGAAATACCCAATCTCCAGAACTCAGACTTAATAACTTGCTGTCTTAAGCCACCACGAATTTTGTACAGCTTCTGGATATCTAATTTTGGGTTTGCCTCAAAGATATCTTTTTCATCAAAAATGATGACTGAGTAATCCTTTAGATATTCTTTAAATAACCCAACATCTTCTGCAGGAACTGAGATATAGAAGGGAATATTGCCCTTGTTGTGCTTTTGGATACTTTGCGCAAGCTTGACTGTTCTCTTCAAGTCCTTACGAAAAGTGCAGCAATATAGAACGATATTCAGCATAGTTGTCTAAAGAGTAAGGTGGATTTATTTCACAACACTTAGGATTGTATCTACCGCTTGCTTGACGCCTATCGGATTTCCAGAGGGTACTGATAAGCGCTTTTGCTCCCAATCGAGCCAGATCCGCTCTAAAGCCATATTAATACCTTCTAAATCACCTTCATGACTTAAATAGGCACCTCTCTCCGACAGCATCTGGTCTAACTGCGGATTGCGGTGGGTGATACCCCAAATAGGTCGATCAGCCCAAAGGTATTCATAAAACTTAGAGGGGATATATTCAGCACACCATTCATCATTACCATGCAGGAGAATCAATACATCTGCTTCCTGCATCTTTTCAACCACCCGCTCGCGTCCTGATTTACCAGTGATTGGATCCTTTTCTAATCGCCCATGAGCAAGCAGCAGATCCTCAAATCCAAAGTGTTTAATTACCTCAAGAGTGGGCGCATCCAAAGGAGCACCATAAGCATGCACGCGAATATATTGACGCGCCTGTGGATATTTTTTTAATAGCTCTTGAACTGCATTCAGAATCGTGGAAAGTGAGCGGTCTTTTGCAAGCGAGCCAAAGTGACAAAGATTTAAGGTATCCGTATATTGATGCGCTACCTCTTTAGTAAGTCCGCCCGGTGGATTTGCACCAGGTAGAACCATGAATCCATGTGCATTACCTAAAGTATTTAAATTGGTATTGCGAACCTTAGCGTAGTGAACAGCGCCTTCAGTGAACCACCACACAAAATCAGAAAATCGAATGATCTGTTTTTCAAGGTATTGCCTAAATTGTGCATCACGATTACGAGGCTTATCAGCCCCCTCGTCAACTGGACTCTTACGAATCACCATCGGGTCATGTATCTCAGCAATCCATTGAATGCCTGTGGTTTTCTTAAGCCATAAACCTGCCAGATGGGCAGACCAAGCACCGCCAGTGCTGTAGACCAAATCTACCTGCCCAGATCGTATGAGCTTTCGTCCATGAATAAACGCCGGAATGGCCCAGGACCATTGACTGGAGTAACCGAGAAATAATTTCTCTAAGGCAATCAATGGCGCCAACACAATTGATACGGTTCTAGTCAATACTTTATATAGAAGCCCACGACTATATTGGTTAGCTATCCAATGGCGAAAGTCAAACCGAAATGCTGCTGGGCCCCAAGCTAAAAATTGACGATGGGGGAAACGCTGATCTTTGATTCCGGTGATAGCACTAAAGACTACCGGCTCAATACCAGCTTCCAATAGATAAGGAATCTTATCAGTGATGGTTTGGCTTGCTGCACGGCCATCCATATTGAATCCGTGAGACAGAATCAGCCAGCGTTTTTTTGACTGCATGCTAATGAACTTAGTTACCCGCTACGATAGACATTACCGCCATACGTACCGCAATACCAAAGGTCACTTGATTGAGGATGACAGACTGAGGGCCATCGGCTACAACTGAGTCAATTTCCACGCCACGGTTCATAGGGCCTGGATGCATCACGATGGCATCAGATTTAGCCAAAGACAAACGAGTAGGCGTTAGGCCATACTGCTTAAAGAATGCATCGCCCTCTGGAACTTGACCAGACTCCATGCGCTCTTTTTGAATACGCAGTGTCATCACCACATCAACATCCTTTAGGCCCTCCTCCATGTTGTGGAAGACCTTCACACCCAACATATCCAAATCGCTTGGCAGCAAGCTTTCTGGGCCGATTGCACGGATATCTTCGCAACCTAAGGTGGTCAGTGCATGAATATTGGACTTCGCCACCCGGCTATGAACAATATCGCCCACAATCGCAACCTTCAATCCCTTGAAGTTTTGCTTGAAGTGGCGCATCGTATACATATCGAGCAAACCTTGAGTGGGATGCTGATGGCTACCATCGCCAGCATTAACTACGTGAACATGCGCCGGTACGTGATTCGCAATTTCAATAGGCGCTCTAGATACGCCATGGCGAACCACAAAAATATCTGCCTGCATCGCTACCAAGTTATCAATCGTATCGAGAAGACTTTCACCTTTAGCAGTAGACGATGTAGAAATGTCCAAGTTAATGACGTCTGCCGATAAGCGCTTAGCGGCAATCTCAAATGTTGTTCTAGTGCGGGTAGAGTTTTCAAAGAAGAGGTTAAATACACTCTTACCTCTTAATAGCGGAACCTTCTTCACCTCGCGTGATGGATCGGTAACGCTTACAAACTGCTGGGCCGTATCCAAAATATGAATAATTTGCTCTTTAGGCAGACCCTCTAAAGTAAGAAGGTGTGTGAGCTCACCGGCAGCATTAAATTGATTGACTGGCTGATGTATCGAACTCATTACTCGCGCTCCTCTAGTGCAAAACTGAACTTCCCAGCCGTATCTTTTTCTAAAACCAGAATTTGGTGGTCTGGCACGCTGACTACTTCTCCAACATAATTAGCCGATATTGGAAGCTCCCGATTACCGCGATCAGCCAAAACCATTAGATCTACTTTGGCTGGTCTACCAAAATCAAATAACTCATTCAAAGCTGCGCGAACAGTTCTGCCAGTCAACAAAACATCATCAATCAAAATGACATTGGCACCATTGACATCAAACGGCAAATGGGTACTCATCGTACTAGCAGTACGAATTGCTGTCATACCCTTCTCAGCATAGTCATCTCGGTGAAAAGCCACATTAATGACGCCATAGTGAGGCAAGCCTAGATCTTTAGCTAGACGTTCCGCAATCCATGCTCCGCCCATAGCAAGTCCTACCACCTCAAAAGACTCCTGCTCTTTCGATTTGCGTAGCTTAGCTAGTAATTTTTCGTATAACTGTTCTGCATTCATTCTTTAATCCACACTGTATCGAACTGCATTTTTAATCGACAGCCTTAGTATCTCGCTCTGAAAAATATTGCCCCAAAATGAGGGCTGCCGAATGCGCATCTAGATTGTCCCGCATCTGGGCATCACCCTCTAAAACTGCTGAGGTATAACGCTCATCTACCCAAGTAACCGGCAGCTGAAAGCGGCCATTTAATTGATTACCAAAACGGATGGCCTTGGCAGTCATCTCGTGAGGAGTGCCATCTGGATGGACTGGTCTGCCTACTATCAGCTGATTGGGCTGCCATTCGGCCAGGAGAGTTTCTATAGCCTTAAATAATGCATCGCTATTGGCTGCTGCAATTGTCTTCAAGGGCTCTCCTGCCTTTGTTAGCGAATTACCTATGGCAACACCCACACGACGTGTTCCATAGTCAAATGCCATTGCTGTAATGGGCTTATGCATGCCCTGCCTCTCCCGAGAGGTCTGAGGGATTAAAGCCTAGATGATTCATGGCCTTTTGATAACGCTGGCTTGAGGGGGTATTAAAGATGATCTCTGACATTTGCTCGCGCGTCAGCGGCACATTCATCCAACCATTGAGCGTGATTTCTTCCTCAAGCTGACCTGCACCCCAGCCGGCATAGCCTAAGGTCATTAGAAACTGTTGCGGCCCTTTACCGCCAGCTACCGCCTCCAGCACGTCCTTAGAGGTCGTCATAGTGAGGCCCCCAGGAATAATCAAAGAGGAGCTATAAGAAAGACTGGAGTTAGATTCATGCAAAACGAAACCTCGCTCTACTTGAACAGGGCCGCCAAAATACACCGGCTGATCTAGCAAAGGGGCAATTTCTAGCTTGAGATCAATCTTGTCAAACAAATTACTTAAGCTGACTTCTGTAGGCCTATTCACCACCAGGCCCATAGCACCCCTCTCGGTATGCTCAAAAAGATAGATTACTGAGCCAGCGAAGTTGGGGTCAACCATGCCCGGCATAGCAATTAAAAACTGATTGGCTAGATGATCTGCGGAAAAAGAAATTGAAGACTCGGGCGAAGACGCTGGGTCTGAAGTATTAAAGGCTTTTTTGGCCGTAGACATATGGGGTTATTTTACAGAATTTAGGCTGTCATCAAGCGCTTTTTATCAATAAACCATAAGATAGCGGGTATGCAAAAAGCACTAGTTTGGCTCCGCCGCGATCTTCGTCTCTACGACAATGCCGCGCTTCACCACGCCCTTAAGGAAAGTCATCAGGTTTGGCTCACCTTTATCTTTGATACCGATATTCTGAATCCCCTGCTTAAGGGCGAAATGAATGACAAAGGACTCAAACACGATCGTCGTGTTGACTTCATTTGGCAGGGTCTAAAACAAATTGATGACGCACTTTGCAAGCAAGGTGGTGGACTCATCGTACGCTTTGGTAAACCTATCGAATGCATTCCGCAAATTGCCAAAGAATTGGGCGTTCAAGCCGTATTCACCAACCATGACTATGAGCCTTTGGCGATAGAAAGAGATGCAACAATTCAAGCCTCTTTAGAAACACTCGGAATACATTTTGAGAGTTTCAAAGATCAAGTGATTTTTGAGAAAAAGGAAATTCTCACCAACTCCAATACTGTCTTTTCCATCTTTACGCCATATAAAAATAATTGGCTCAAGACGCTGCAAGAAAAAGATTTAGCTGCGTACGAATGTAATCCAAAACCGGGGCAGTTTGCGGCCATACCTAAAAAATTAACCGAACCATTTCCTTCTTTAGAGTCGATGGGCTTTTGCCCCACCGGCATTGAGAGCTATTTGCCGCCTGGCTCAGAGGGTGGTCAAGCTTTTTTAGAGGACTTCTTACCCCGCATTGATCAATACCAAATGGGTAGAGACTTTCCTGCAATTAAGGGGGTAAGTTATTTATCAACCCACTTGCGCTTTGGCATGCTATCCATTAGAGGTTTGGTAAGAGAAGCCCATCGAAGAATGCTGGCAGGTAGCATGGGTGCAACTATTTGGTTAAGTGAATTAATCTGGCGTGATTTTTATTTCATGATTCTTGCTAATCACCCACGCTTAGCAGACGGCGCTTCTTTTAAACCCGACTATGACAACATCGAATGGGAAAACGGTACTCATGCCAAAAAATTATTTAAGGCTTGGTGCGAAGGTAAAACGGGATACCCATTAGTTGATGCAGCAATGCATCAACTCAATCAAAGTGGCTACATGCATAATCGTTTAAGAATGGTTGTGGCGAGCTTTCTCACTAAAGACTTGGGTATTGATTGGCGCTGGGGCGAAGCTTATTTTGCAGAACATCTCAATGATTTCGAGCTCTCATCGAATAATGGTGGCTGGCAATGGGCTTCTTCTTCAGGATGCGATGCCCAGCCCTACTTCAGAATCTTTAACCCGATTACAC
>CANBSM010000003.1 GCA_947372155.1 Burkholderiaceae bacterium | reverse complement strand
ATGATGTCTGTATCTTTTCCTAGTTTTGAAGCCAAAACTTTTACTGCTAACTCTGAAGAAGGTCCTATTGAGATCTCATATCTCATTGGCGGTAGCGGACCACCATTACTATTACTACATGGCTTTCCACAAACGAAGGCAATTTGGAGTCAGGTAGCGCCAGAGTTAGCCAAAAACTTTACTGTAGTTGCTGCTGATTTAAGGGGATATGGTGCGTCATCAAAACCTCATGGCAAATCAGATCACTCCACATACTCCAAACGCTCTATGGCAGCGGATCAACATGCATTGATGGTGGGTTTGGGTTTGGAGAAATTCTTTTTGCTTGGGCATGACAGAGGCGGTAGGGTTTCTCATCGTTTGGCAATGGATTTTCCTGAAAGCGTTTTACGATTAATGGTTTTAGATATATCTCCAACCTTAACTATGTATGACAACACGACCATGGAGTTTGCTAAAGGTTATTGGCATTGGTTCTTCTTGATTCAACCAGAGCCAGTTCCGGAAACTCTGATCGGTGCTAATCCAGAATATTGGCTTAAAAATCACATGGGACGACATGCTGGAACCGGAATCTTCTCCCCGGATCGATGGGCTGAATATTTGTCTGGTGCAAGTCACCCAGAAAGCATGCATGCGATGTGTGAAGATTACCGAGCTGCCGCTACGATTGACCTCGTTCATGATCGCGCCGATCGTGCTGCTGGCCGGAAACTAAAGATGCCCATAAAGGTTCTATGGGGGGAGCATGGTTTAGTTAATCAGTGCTTTAAACCTTTGGAGGATTGGAAGACGGTAGCCGATGATGTCTCTGGAAAAGCCGTTCCTAGCGGTCACTACATACCGGAAGAGATTTCAGGCAATTTGCTAGCGGAGGCCAGGGAATTCTTTGGCTAAAACCAAAGAAGAGATCTCTAAAACAAAAAACCCTAAATAAATCAAATATTTAGGGTTTTTTCAATCACTCAGGGTGAAAATTATTGCTAGCCATGAAGCTTATGGTGCGTTCAAAGCCAAGGATACGGATATATCGCCAAGCAATATCACGATATTTGCTGTCCAAATAGCCGATAGCTACTTCAGGCGTCCTCTTGGACAAGTCGATCTCTTGAATTGCGCGGGCCCAACGTTTGAGTCTTGTTGACATATTTGTCACCTCCATGGCTATACAACGCATGAAAAAGGGGGCGAGATGACAGGTATTACAAAATATTTATCAAAAAAGCAGCTGTTTTTCCTATATGGAGACAACTTTATGGGGATTCAGGATATTTTGGGGGTCCAAAGCGCGTTTTAGCGTCTTCATGAGCTCGTGGGCTACTTCGCCCTTATGAGCCCTTAAGCCCTCCAATTTGAGCTGTCCTACCCCGTGTTCTGCAGAAATAGAGCCATTGCAACGCTCGACCTGTGCATAAACCAACTCATGGATTGGCTTTTCATTGATTTCATTGAATGTCTTGGGGTCTATGCCCAAGGGTGGAGCAATGTTGTAGTGCAGGTTTCCATCACCTAAATGCCCAAAATTGATGATTCTGATGCCCGGAAATTTCTCCCTCATTAAGGCATCAGTCTCTTGAATAAAGTTATCGAGTGAAGACAGGGGGATGGTGATGTCATGCTTGAGGTTTGCACCTTCTTCAGCCTGCGCAAGCGTGATGTGTTCCCGCATATGCCAAAAAGAATTAGCTTGGCTTAGATTGCTGGCGATCACTGCGTCGGTAATCAGCTTAGATTCAAAGGCCTCTTCCAAAATAGTTTCCAGAAGTTGTCTGACATGTTCTTCGCTCTCATGATCTGATAATTCAATGAGCACGGTAAAGGGCGGTTTACCTTTAAGCGGATTTGCCATTTGTGGAAAGTGCTTCTCATTTAAATCTAAGGACTCCTGAGTCATCATTTCAAAACCGGTAAGCAAAGAGGTTGCCCGCTTTTGAAAGAGATTTAAAAGTGAAATGGAAGAGGCTATGGTGTCACATGCTACTAGGGTGGTCCATTGAGAAATCGGCAATGGATATAACTTCATGACTGCGGCCGTGATGATGCCAAGGGTGCCCTCTGATCCGACAAAGAGGTCTCGCAAATCGTAACCGGTATTGTCTTTGCGTAAGCCTTTAATACCGTTCCAAATTTCACCTTTGGCTGTGACAACCTCTAGGCCTAAGCAAAGATCACGCGCATTACCGTAGCGTAGAACATTCGTTCCGCCAGCATTCGTTGCTAAGTTACCGCCAATCATGCAGCTGCCTTCAGCACCTAGACTTAATGGAAACAAAAAACCCTGTTCAGCGGCTTTATCTTGCACGGCTTGCAAAATGCATCCCGCCTCAAGCGTGATGGTCTGGTTGGCATTATCGATCTCTCGAATCTGATTCATGCGCTTGAGGTTGAGGATTACTTGCTTGCCGCTATTATCGGGCGTTGCACCACCACAAAAGCCGGTATTACCACCTTGAGGGACTATAGCGATCTGGCTTTCGGCACAAAGCTTAACGATCTTTGCCACTTCAGTGCTGTTACTCGGCAGGAGAACTGCTAGGGCTTTACCAGTGAAACGTTTGCGCCAATCAGTTAAATAGGGCGCTTTATCTTCTTCTTGAATCAAAATATATTTTTGCTCAAGAATTGCCGATAGCTGATTAATGAAGTTTTGCATCTTTACTTTGCCGCAGCCTTCTTTAAGGCTTTTGCTTCTTTTTTGATTGGCTTTAGATACATGAGCAAACAGACAAAGCCGATAGTCGAAAAAATGGTTTCGAGTAGCGCAAGCCAAAAGTTAGTACCTGTTTCGAGAATGCGAACTAAGCCTTCGGTTGTATAAAGCAATATCAACATTGAGGCCCACTGCATCGTGTAAACCTTACCTTTCCATATCCCAGGAATAGCGAATAACAAAGGTATGCCCTTCAGGATCAACCAGGACCCACCAGGTCGTAGGGGGGAGACGAACCACTCCCAACACACGCACAGAATAAATAAATCAATAAAAGCAGCTGTTGCTATTAGTTGATAGGGATTTTTGTCGAGAATCTTTTTAATCATGATGAATGCTTAGATTATTGCTTTCGATTTAGACGAAGTGCTATTGCAGTCTCCGCTAGACGCTTACCTTGAGCTTTTGCCAGGCGCTGCTCTTCAGGGCTAATCGGCGCTCGTCCATCGGCGTGAGCGAGATGAGTAACCCCATAAGGACTGCCACCCGTATTTGAAGACATGAGGTCAGGCTCACTATAAGGAATGCCCATCAGCATCATGCCGTGATGCAGCAGTGGAATCATCATGGTTACAAGGGTACTTTCTTGACCGCCATGCATACTGCCAGTGCTTGTAAAGACACAGGCCGGCTTGCCAATTAAGGCGCCATTCATCCACTCTGAGGAGCTGCCATCCCAAAAGTATTTCATCGGTGCCGCCATGTTGCCAAAACGAGTCGGGGATCCCAAGGCAAGACCAATGCACTCCTGTAAGTCTGAATATTCAGCGTAAGGTGCCCCATCTTGGGGTATGGCTGCCTCAGTAGCCTCACAAACGGCAGATATTGCTGGAACAGTCCTTAGGCGGGCATTTGCCCCTGGAACGCTTTCGATACCCTCGGCAATCAGGCGCGCTAGATCCTTGGTTGCACCATAGCGGGAGTAGTACAAAACTAAAATTTCGTGTTGGCTCATATTGATCTCTTATGATACGGCGATGCGTCTTATTCGTAACCCCCAATTATGGCTCTCTCTGGCTAAAGAGATCTGGGAGCGTAATCGCGGGCAAAATTTGAAGCAAATTGCTGCTAGCCTAGCATTTACAACGACTTTATCCATGGTCCCTATGGTGACAATCGCCACCATGCTGATTGGCCAACTCCCCAGCGTTATCCAGGTTAAAAATACTTTTAGATCGTGGCTTTTAGACACTTATATGCCGGGTGGCATTAACCAACAGGTATTCATATACTTAGATCAATTCTCATCACAAGCAAAAGGCCTTACCTATGTGGGATTGGCTGGTCTGATCATCACAACAATCATGACCTTGGCGGTGATAGAGGGCGCCTTTAATCAAATTTTTAAAGTGACTGCAAGACGCCCCTTATATAAGAAAATTGTGATTTACAGTGCAGCCACTATCTTAGGCCCAATACTGCTAGGCGTTGGCATTTATTTAAGCGGCGTTTTATTCAGCGCTTCAGAAGGCTGGATCAGCGCAGTATCGTTTGGTTTTCAAATAGTGGCAGCTATTGCTCCAATATTTTTAGCAATTCTCGTCTATGCTGTGGTCTACAAGATTCTTCCTTATGCCAAGATTTTGTGGCGAGATGCATTCGCAGGTGCACTCTTAGCAGCCCTTGCCTTTGAGCTAATGAAGTTTGGATTTGCGATTTTCTTAGGCAACACAGCCTTCTATAAGACGGTGTACGGTGCTTTTGCGATCTTTCCTCTGGGTTTAACGTGGATTTATATGACCTGGTGGATCACTTTGACTGGGGCGGTCTTGGTTGCCAATCTCCCAGATATTCGTAGCGGCGTCATTAGGGTTATTCGTTACTAAAAGTCATGGCTAAACTCTTGATTCAAAGAGGTCTTGAGTCTATATTGGATCTATAAATACATGGTTTTTTGGAGGCTAAATGAAAGTTCGTGACATATTACGCGTCAAGGGGAGCACCCTTTTTACAGTGGCTCCTGATACAGCCCTACAAACTGCAGTGCTAGTGATGAGTGAGCATGATATTGGCTCTTTAGTTGTAATGGAGTATGACAAGCTTGTGGGCATTCTGACTTTTCGCGAAGTGATTGCCGCTTTAGCTAAGCATCATGGAAAGCTTGAAGGTCTTCAAGTGAACTCCGTCATGAATCAAAAGCCCTTGACATGCAATATGGAAACGGAGATTGACGAAGTCCGCCGTATGATGTTGGTGGATCATGCCCGCTATTTACCTGTGGTCGATCAAAAGATGTTGATGGGCGTTATTTCTTTCTACGACGTAGCAAAATCAGTGGTAGAGGCCCAAGACTTCGAAAATACGATGCTCAAGGCTTACATTCGTGATTGGCCTGAAGATACTGAAAAAGCCGCTTCTTAGGCCTTTCTAGCCATCATTTCCTGACAAATGACATAATGTCGACATGTCAGGAAATACTTTAGGCCTCCTTTTTACCGTTACCACTTTTGGTGAATCCCACGGTCCCGCAATCGGGGCGGTTGTGGATGGCTGCCCTCCAGGCATGAAACTCTGTGAAGCAGATCTACAGCTCGACTTAGATCGCCGTAAACCAGGCACATCACGTCACGTTACTCAGCGTAAAGAAGAGGACAAGGTTGAAATCCTCTCCGGTGTTTTTGAAGGCATGACAACAGGAACGCCTATAGCGTTGTTGATTCGTAATACAGATCAACGCAGTCAAGACTATGGCAACATTTTGCAGACCTTTCGACCAGGTCATGCAGATTATGCATATCAAAATAAGTACGGCATTCGTGACCCTCGTGGTGGTGGCCGCTCATCTGCTCGTTTAACAGCGCCCGTTGTTGCTGCTGCGGCGATTGCAAAAAAATGGCTACATGAAAAATATGGCACTGAGTTTTATGGCTATATGAGTCAGTTAGGCGAGCTTGAGATTCCATTTAAAGATGTTAGCCAGATTGATCAAAATCCATTCTTTGCTGCAAATGCTGAAATCATTCCTCAGCTTGAGACATATATGGATGAGTTGCGCAAAGCAGGGGATTCTTGTGGGGCACGCATAGAAGTTCGCGCTCGCAATGTTCCTGCTGGCTTAGGCGAACCTTTATTTGATAAATTAGATGCTGATATTGCGCATGCCATGATGGGCATTAATGCAGTGAAGGGCGTGGAGATTGGTGCTGGCTTTCAATCAGTATCCCAACGCGGTAGCGAGCATGGTGACGAACTGCATCCCGATGGCTTTGCGACAAATAATTCTGGTGGAACCTTAGGCGGCATTAGTAGTGGTCAAGATCTTCGTGTTTCCATCGCAATTAAGCCAACTTCGAGCATCATGAGTCCAAAGCAATCGATTGATTTGGATGGCAAGCCAATTACAGTCCAAACCAAAGGAAGGCACGACCCTTGTGTTGGCATTCGTGCAACACCAATTGCTGAAGCAATGCTAGCACTTGTGTTGATGGACCATGCCTTGCGTCACCGCGCTCAGTGCGCCGATGTTCCTCAGGTTGCATCTATTCCAGCTTCACAACCTGGCGCTCACCGCGACTAACTGGTTCATTAAATGACACCTTCGCTTCGTTGGGCCTTCGGGTCCTTTTTCTTTTTATATTTTGCCTATGTCGGACTGGTATCTCCATACGCTAGCCTATTTTTTTTAGAAAAAGGTTTTAGCGTTATTGAGATTGCTGCATTGATGTCGATGTTACAGATCACCCGAATTATTGGACCATTCTCTTGGGGGTGGTTGTCAGACTATCTCTCGAATCGTATCGGCATCATTCGATTCTGCGCCTGTCTTGCCGCCCTTGTTTTCTTATGCATCTATTTTTTGCAGAGCTATATTGGTTTTTTTATCTGGATGTTTGTTTTGCACACCATCCTCAGCAGCTTAATGCCTCTGGGTGAGTCGGCCACTATTCATGCCTTATACAAAGACAACTCTTTTGATAAACGTTATGGTCGTTTAAGGCTCTGGGGGTCTATTGGTTTTATAGCGATGGTTCTTCTTGCTGGTGAGTTATTTCAGCGCAGGAGCATTGAGTTCTATCCCATCGTTGGCACAATTGTTTTGCTTGCCTTAGCAGCAATCACTTTTTGCTTGAACGAGCCGAAGATGAAGCGTCGTAAGATGGTCAAAGGAGAGCTCATGGTTGTGCTATTTAATCCAGATGTTCGTTGGTTCCTGGTATCTGGATTCTTTATGATTTTTGCCCACGCCGCTTTGTATGTTTTCTATTCTCTTTACCTCTCTGATCTTGGTTACGATAAATTTCAGATTGGCCTCTTTTGGGCTCTGGGAGTTTTTGCTGAAGTCGTTTTCTTTTACTTTCAAAGCAAGGTACTAAGTAGATTAGATGCTGAGGTAATATTGCAAGCTGCCTTTGGTATAGGCGTGATTCGATTTGCTTTAATCGCTTTTCTACCAATCACTTCCGTATTGATCGTGGCGCAAATAATGCATGCTGGAACCTTTGCCGCCCACCACAGCGCTGCTACAAAATTATTACAACGATGGTTCACGGGCCCATTGCAGGCGAGGGGTCAGGCTTTAATGGCTACCATTTCTTATGGGCTGGGTGGAACGCTAGGGGGGTTATGTGCCGGCTGGATATGGGAGGCATCTCAACCTAGGGATGTATTTGTAATGTCCGCATTTGCTTGTGGACTGGCGGGAATGGCGATCCAAAAACTCAGGCCGCGACGTTACCCCGCCAGATAAAAGCTTTGATAATTGCTTACTGAATCTTTGCCTTAGAGCGCAGCTTTTCCATCATTTCAGAAAATTTTGCTTTTTGCCAATTCTTATCTGCCATGATCATTTGCTTTAATTGATCCTTCATTTCTTCGATGCTTGGTGCTTTAACGTCGCGTGAATCAATCATCTTAATAACGTGCCAACCAAACTGTGATTTCACAGGCTTGTCAGTAGTTTGACCATTCTTGAGCTGAACCATCGCCTTGGAAAACTCAGGCACCAAAGATTTATCACTAACCCAACCCAAATCGCCGCCATTTTTAGCTGAGCCAGGATCAAGGGATTTTGCCTTGGCGATATCTCCAAAGCTTGCTCCGGCTTTTAATTGGGCGGTAATTGCCTTGGCATCGGCTTCTTTTTCCACCAAGATATGTTCTACGTGATATTCCTTGCCTGTGTATTGGGCCTTAACAGACTCATAGGCAGCTTTCAGGTCAGATTCTGCAACGCCTTCCTTTTCGACATAATCTTCAAATACGGCCCCAACCAATACACTGATACGCGCTTGCTCAAGCTGCTCACGAACCATTTCTTTTTGAATCACACCACGTTTATCGGCTTCTTGTAAAACCAGCTCTCGCGTTACTAACATCTCACGAGCTTGATCGCGCACTTGAGGGCTATCAGGTTGACCGGAGCGCTGCACTAATTTATCTAGCTGGGCTTTTGGTATAGATTTGCCATTAACGATCACGGCATTTTGTGCCATGATATTGGAAGAGAGTAAAGTGCCACCAAGAAGGGTGATTGAGAAAATTTGACGTGTATTGAACATGGTAATTTAATAGTTAAAAAAGATGAGGCTATTTTAAGACAGCCTTAGACGGCTATCTCGTCAGGGGTTAGGGCATTGATTGTTAAGGCATGGATTTCTCTTGGGATATGCTTATTTAAGGCTGCGTAAACCGCTCTATGACGAGCTACTAGGTTTAAACCCTTAAATTCTGGAGCGACAATTTTTAGCCTAAAGTGGCCGCCACCGCTAGCTGCCCCTGCATGTCCAGCATGCAGATGGCTCTCATCCTCAATCAGTAAAGTATGCACCTCGAAAGCCTTTCGAAGATCTACATCGAATGCGGCTATCCGCTGCTCATTAATACTCATTCGCTTGGGTGCTCCATATGTTTGGACAGCCATACCCCTTGCACAATCACAAATGCCAATAACAATCCTGTGCTGCCAAATAATTTAAAGTTGACCCAGGCTTCCTCTGAGTACTCGAAAGCAATATAAAGATTGAGTGCGCCCATCAAGAAAAAGAAAATAGCCCAAGCCATATTGAGGCTATGCCAAACTGAATGCGCAAATTCTGCTTTGAGCGTTACCTGCTTTCCCATTAGTACTTGTATCCAATTCTTTTGGAAAAACTGAGCACTAATGAATAAGGCGCCTGAAAAGAGCCAGTAGAGTGCAGTTGGCTTTAATTGAATAAATGTTTTGTCGTGCAGGAAGATTGTTAGGCTACCAAACACAACAATCATGACGAGGCTTATCCACTGCATGGCATCTATCTTGCGATGGCGGTAATAGACCCAAAGAATCTGTCCGATAGTGGCAACCATGGCAACTATCGTGGCTGTGTAGATGTCACCCAGTTTAAAAGCGACAAAAAAGAGAATGATGGGGAATAGGTCGAATAAAAATTTCATAAAGTGATTATCCAGCTATTTACTTATTCCTCAGTTTTTGTGGGTATGGCATTGATGCCTGGCTCAAAACCCAGAGATGCTGAGTTTATGCAATAGCGCAATCCAGTTGGCATCGGACCATCTTCAAATACGTGCCCTAAATGAGCATCGCAATTGGCACAACGCACCTCTGTCCTGATCATGCCATGCGTTGTATCTCGAATTTCTTTAATTGAGGACTCGCTTTCTGGGGCGTTATAGCTAGGCCATCCACATCCAGCATCAAATTTAGTGTCAGAAAGAAATAGGGGGGTATCGCAGCAAATACACTTGTATCTACCTTTATCCCAATGATCCCAATACTTTCCGGTAAAAGGGCGCTCCGTAGCAGCCTCACGAGTTACGCGATATTCAATTTCAGATAAAGCTTGTTTATATTCTTGATCTGTTTTTTTCATTTTCTTTCCTTAAGAATTCTTTGGCAAACCAAAAACTTACGATGAGCAGCTAACTTCGATTGAATCTAAATTAGGGGGTGGTGCTAATGCATAAGACTCAAACTCTGGCTGCTCAGCAAAGGGCGCACTTAAAATATTGAGGAGTTTAGTCACCTCGGAAAAGTCCTTTTTCTGGGCCTGCTCTATAGCTGCTTGCGCCAAATGATTTCGCAGGACAAATTTTGGGTTCACTTGATTCATGGAGCTGTGTCGCAAGGAATCATCGCTTGATTCTTCCTGAAGACGCGCTAGATAGTCAGTAAACCACTGATCTATTGCCTCCCGATTAACAAAATTGTCCCGCAATGGATTCTCATTCATTGAGTCATCAGTCTTTAGCTTGCCTAGATGACGAAAGAAGCTGGTGAAATCGATTCTAGAATCATGCATTGCCTGCAATAGTCGCTCAATCAATGCAATATCGCCATCCTGTTCAGTAGTAAATCCGAGCTTTCTACGAAATAAAGATTGCCAAGTCTGCGCATAGATTATTGGAAATTCTTCAAGTGCTGTGCGGAGAAGATCCTGAGCCTGCTGTTCATCGTGCCGGAGCTCAATTAACGGAATCATAGCGCTTGCGAGGCAGGCCATATTCCAATGCATGATCTGAGGCTGGCGATGATAGGCATAGCGCCCAGCTTGGTCGCTATGATTGCAAATATGATCAATCTGAAATTGATCTAAAAATCCAAATGGGCCATAGTCAATTGTTAAACCCAGTGCACTGATGTTGTCACTATTGAGAACGCCATGACAAAAGCCTACCGACTGCCATTGCGCTACCAATTTAGCATTACGAGTACAAATACGCTTGAAAAGATCTAGATAGGGGTCTTCAGACTTTAGCGACTCTGGGTAATGATTCTGGATTAGCAAATCAGCAAGCTCTTTTAGTCTGGCATGATTTTGGAGCGCAGCAAAGTGCTCAAAATGGCCAACCCTTATAAAACTTGGCGCTACCCTAGAGCAAACCGCTGCAGTCTCGATGACTTCTCTTCTGACAGGTAGATCTGAGCCGATTATCGATAGCGCTCTCGTTGTTGGTATGCCTAAGGCATGCATGGCTTCGCTGCATAGGAATTCTCTAATGGAGGAACGTAGAACCGCGCGGCCATCGCCCATTCGAGAAAATCGAGTTTTACCGGCACCCTTGAGTTGCAGCTCTAGGCCACCAATATCACCTAGCAAAATTGCGCGTCCATCACCTAATTGGCCGGCCCACACACCAAACTGATGCCCGCTGTAAGCTGTAGCTACTGGGTTTGAAAATTGATGGTCGACTGTGTGAAGTTGGTTCCCGGACAATACCTCTAACCATGTTTTGTCGACTGGTAGTTTATTTTCAGCTAAATCAATCCCTACCAATTTGGCACAAGAGGGTGAAAAAGCAACCCAGTAGGGATCGGGGACAGGTGTTGGTAGAGTTGCTTGACAGGCGTCATCGCCGCTTAATATAAAGGCCATGAGCCCTATTCTAGGAGGATTTCCTAAATCGTGTGCATGGCTCTAAAATTAGAAGCATGAATAAACAAGTCCAAATCAATCCCCAGACCCAATTAGCCAATTTAGGCGAAGAACTGAACGTTCCATTCTTAAAGCTTCTGGGTGTTCGATGTTTGAGCGCTGAGATGGGCAAAGGTGAGATTTTGCTGGCACTTAAGCCTGAACATAACAACACTTGGGAGGTTGCGCACGGAGGTGTTTTATTAACGCTGATGGACGTGGCCATGGCTGTAGCGGCCCGATCTGGTGATCCAGGCGACCGTAGCGTTGTCACCATTGAAATGAAAAATAATTTTATGCAAGCTGCAACAGGCGTGCTGAGAGTTAAAGCAGACACTGTTCGAAGAACCGCAACAATGGCCTTTTGTGAAGCCAAGTTATATAACGATCAAGGTGAAGTTTGCTGCATGTCTACAGGCACATTCAAATATCTCAAGCGCTTAGCGACGCGTAACGCCGATGGTGAACGGGTAGTTAACGACGATGGTCGGACCGCTTGATCCTAAACGGATAAATTAGAGCCGGACGCCGAACTAAGGGCTCCAGTAACTACATCATGACCAACGGTTCCGGAGGCATCGAATCGACGTTCCACAAGTTCGAACTGGCCATCCTTACGCACCCTCAGTACAGTACTTGATCGCGTTCCGTAGGCGGGGGTTTTAATAAAAGCAGGGGAGAGCGCCTTCTCCCATTCCTTGCTTACACCGGTATTCGGAAGCTCATTGTCACTAGCATGATGACTGTCAGCCAATAGTTTTAAGTACTGATCGGCATTCTTCAGTTGACCCTGATCCATCGCTAATGCTTGAGCAAATGCAGCGATACGATGATTTACCTTGGGCCATGGCGTGTCTAGCATTGCATTAGATAGCCCGTATACACCTGGCTCTAGAGCTTTTTGTGGAAAGACTTTGCGGGGACGGACGCTTTGACCCAGCATCATGCGGTTGCTGACCCAGTGCATTTCAGCATTTTCAGGATTGCTCAGATCGGCCATCAAGAGATTAAAGCCATTGTATTGTTGAAAACGTTTGGCGTTATCTTGAATAAATTCGGCGGGCCTATCTTCACCAGTCAGATACATTAATGACAGTTCGCCACGCGTTCTGGAATCAGGATTTTTTTCACTTGGTGCTCGTACGTTCGTTAGCGCTGCGAATTTTCCAGTTTTGGTAAATCCAAGCCAAGTGCCAGGACTGCCAAGAACATCAGCTCGATCTCTGCCCGCCAGGACTTGAGGATGCTCTTGCCACCATGCAACACCCTCGGTATTGCGCTCATAAAACTCGTCACGGTTCGCAGCAACTACCAGCGAGTAGTCTGGATGAGAATTCCAGGCAAAAAGAATCAGGCACATAAGGGTTAATTAAATTTCAATCAAAGGATAAGGCAATGCACCTATTTTTAACACAGGACCATCAGCGCTTCCAAGATGAATTTCTCCTTTTTCAAGCGCCTCTAGCTTGCATTCAATTTGCAGATCAATCCGGCCTGGATCACTTGGGTTTCGTGCAGATAACACCACCATTCCCGCTGGTTGGCCTGGATCATCGGAGTTAAAAAGTTCGACCCCTGGAGAAACTAGTCTCAAATCAATTGCTGCACAATTGAGATGGGCAAGCTGCAACCGACGCTTAATAGCACCTCGGTATTGACTCCTTGCAACTATCTCTTGGCCTGGATAGCATCCTTTTTTAAAATCAACCCCAGCTACCGATTCAAAATTAATCATTTGCGGCACAAACTGCTCCTGAGTAGCTTGAACGATGCGCGGAATCGCGCTTAAAACCTCAAGCTCATCCCAAGCGCCAACTGCTGCATCACTGCTTTGCGCGCTCAGCGGACTGTCTTTGGGGTGCGCTAAGAGTAGGCGCGCAATAGATTGATCCCCCACCAAGACATCTGGCATGCGTAAGGCAATGCAATTAGCACCACACTTAAAACCTGCAATCTGTTCATGTAATCCGTAAAGCCCATAGATATCCATACCTTCAGACAGATCGGTTACTTTTACTTTTGAACGTAAAACAAACATTGATAAACGTTTGGCAACACTAGCAGCAATATCTTTTGATATGAATAAAGCGTAGCGGTCATCAGCTCCTGCGCCTCCTGGAAATAGTCCAACCCAGGCACTTGCCAAAAGCCTACCCTTTGGGGTGCAGTAACCCACTAAACGGACGGCGGAATAATTTTGGGCGATCTGTCCTGGCATGCTCGGCTTCAGCCCCAGCACAGAATTCGTTAGTTGATTTTGTAAAAAGCTTGTGGCATCCGGTCCCTCAACCAGGATTATTCCCCACTGTGGCAAATGGCACGGCAGGGTGGAGGGGTTATTTAGCCAGTTTTGCAAAATTTGCGGAGTATTTGTCATGAGCTTTTATCATAGCCTGATGAGCAGAAAAATTCAGAGTAGGTCTCTTTTTAATAAGAAAAAGCCTAAGGATGGAGGTCTGAAGTATTGGCTAGCCCTTATTGCAGCCTTTGTGGGCCTAGTTTATGGGGGCATTTTTTTAATACCTGTCGTTCCCAATAAGTCCAATACTGAAAATGCAACTTTCTTTAAAGTGAAGATTAATCCTCAATCAAGCTTATCTAGCATTGCCAACCAATTGAGCGAACAGGGCTTATTAATCAATGCCATTGCCTTGCAAGTTGGCGCAAGAATTTTATTCGTCGGCTCAAAACTAAAGCCAGGGACTTATTTGCTGCCAACTAGCGGAAGTCTTGGGAAGATTCTTCTTCAAATTGCTCGCGGCGACAGAGTGAGAGAAAGCATAGCCATTATTCCAGGAATGACTATCTGGCAGCTACGTAGCATTGTGGATGCCCATTTAAGCTTGATACATCAAACCAAGGGTATGAGCAACAAAGAGTTGCTTCAGAGCCTGAATCTGAGCTACCCCAGCGATGAGGGAATTTTTCTACCGGATACCTATATATTTGATCCAGACGAACCTGATATCAATATTTACCGCAAGGCTGCTCAGGGCATGCAAAAGCAACTCGCTCTAATATGGGATCAAAAAGAGGCGGGGCTACCCTTTAAAACGCCTTACGAATTATTAATCTTGGCTTCAATTGTTGAAAAAGAGACGGGGCGGGCCAGCGATCGAGAGATGGTGTCTGCTGTCTTTGTTAACCGGCTCAATTTAGGAATGCCACTTCAGACCGACCCTACGGTTATCTATGGAATTGGTCCCAAATTTGATGGTAATTTACGAAAAGCGGATTTGCGCAAAGACACTGCCTACAATACCTACATGCATAAAGGCTTACCTCCCACCCCCATAGCAATGCCCAGCAAAGAATCCATTTTGGCAGCCGCCCATCCTGCCAAAAACAATGCATTATTCTTTGTGGCTAAAGGTGATGGTAGCAGTCATTTTTCTAAAAGCCTAAGAGAGCATGAGATAGCAGTGGATCAATATCAACGCAAGACTACGCCTAAAAATAACGCCAACTAAATTCATTTCAATATGACATCATTAAAAACTGGTTATTTCATTAGCTTCGAAGGTATCGATGGCGCTGGCAAAAGTACACATGTGGATTCATTCCGCAGCCTGATGCAAGAGCGTTACCCTGAGAAAGAAGTCGTCATGACTCGAGAGCCTGGTGGAACTGCTCTTGGCGAACAACTGCGCAATCTACTCTTAGAGGCGCCAATGAACCTAGAAACCGAAGCGCTTTTAATGTTTGCTGCACGGCGCGAACATATTGCTCAGGTGATTGCCCCAGCCCTTGCAATGGGAAAAATTGTGATCTCCGATCGTTTTACTGATGCCAGCTTTGCCTATCAAGGCGGGGGTCGCGGATTAAGCTTAGATAAATTAAATGATCTAGAGCGTTGGGTTCAGGGGCTCCCTGATGGCTCACTCCTACAACCCAACCTAACAATCCTATTTGATTTACCTGGCGAGATAGCGGAATCACGACGATCAAAAGTGCGCGCACCAGATAAATTTGAAAAGATGGATTTAGATTTCTTCGAAAGGGTTCGACAAGAATATCTGCGTCGAGCTAAAGCTGACTCGAAACGCTTTCATTTAGTAGATGCCACCAAAACTCCTGAAGCTATTTGGGATGGTTTGAAATTAATTCAGATTGCGCTATAAGTGAATCAGGAAAGTCAGATAGCTCCATGGCTTGAGCCCCTATGGAAGGGGTTGGACTTTGCCAACTTTCCCAACGCTATTTTGTTGCACGGCCAGTCTGGGATTGGGAAATTTGCTTTTTCCGTTGAGCTTGCCAAGGCTCTACTCTGTGAAAATGCTAGCTCAGCGATAAAGCCATGCAATCAATGCGAGGCTTGTCACTGGTTTGATACCGGCAATCATCCTGACTTCATTGCACTGGTCCCTGAAACACATCGAAAACTGTTGCCTCATGCTGACTACGATGCAGATGAGTCACCCAAAAGAGGAAAAGCTTCGCGCGAGGATGATGGTGAAGCAAGCGAAAAGAAGGAAAAGAAAAATATCTCTATTGAGGAGACGCGTCACGCAATAGAGAATTTATCTATTGGCTCGCATCGCGGTGGAAATCGCGTCATACTGATTTACCCATTAGAGATGCTGCGCTCAGATTCCGCCAATACCTTATTAAAGTCCCTAGAAGAGCCTCCAGCTAATACTATTTTCATATTGCTTGCTGATCGAGTCGATCGAGTGCTACCCACAATACGATCTCGCTGCCGCCTATTGACTGCCCCTCGCCCAGAGCGCGAACAAGGATTAAGTTGGCTCAAAGACCAGTTGAAAAGGGTTAGTGGTCTAAAGGTTAATGATGCAGATGTAGAGACTATTTATGATGAGCAGGGCGGGGCGCCCTTTTCAGTTCTTGATTCTCTGATTGCAAGACATAACAAAGATGACAAGGACGAACTAACGATATCCATACAAGCATCACGCTATTTACTGCAATCTATGTCCCAGGGGGTCAGAATGAATTGGCTAGACACTGCAGAGAAAACCCATAAGGCCCAATATGGATTTCTGTTGGCCACTATGCAGCGCTGGGCTTCCGATTTGCAGTCTGTCACTCAAGGCGGTCATCCTCGCTATTACCCCAAACACTTAGCCACTCTCCAGGGTTTATCTCGAACGGTAAATATGCCGAGATTGCTCCAATTTTGGAAGTCCCTTGTTCAAGCGCGTCGCCATGAAAATCATCCTTTAGCCAACAGAATCCAACTAGAAGCGCTGCTTTCTCAATATCAGCAGATTTTTGGGGTATAAAAATAGCTCGGGCAGTCTAAAATAAAGAGTCATGTTCATAGACTCCCATTGCCATCTCGACTTTCCCGAATTTCAGTCCCGACTACCGGAGGTATTGGGCAATATGCAGTCTGCCAAAGTAAGCCATGCCTTGTGTGTATCGGTTGATTTGCCTGACTTTCCAAATGTACTGAAATTAGCACAGGATCATCCCAATCTCTTTGCGTCTGTAGGCGTTCATCCTGACTACGAAGACACTCCTGAACCTACGCTTGAATTTTTGGTAGAAACCGCCTTAAAGCACCCCAAAATTGTTGCCATAGGTGAGACGGGGCTTGATTACTACCGCATGGGTGAACGTAGCTACGAATCCATGGAATGGCAACGAGAACGCTTTAGAACACATATCAGAGCCTCACTTGCCACAAATAAGCCTCTGATCATTCATACACGCTCTGCCTCTGAGGACACAATAAAAATCCTCAAGGAGGAGGGCGCACATCGAATTGGCGGGGTGATGCACTGCTTCACCGAGTCCTATGAAGTAGCCAAAGCAGCTATTGAGATGGGATTTTTTATCTCCTTTTCAGGAATTGTCACCTTTAAAAGCGCTAAAGAGCTTCAAGAAACCTGCAAGCAGGTGCCACTGGATCGCATGCTGATTGAGACGGATTCACCTTATTTAGCGCCAATTCCTTATCGCGGCAAGACTAATGAACCAGCATGGGTGGCAAAAGTTGGTGAATTTATCGCCAGCCTTAAAGGCATTTCAATTGAAACATTGGCATCCCAAACTTCAGATAATTTTTATGAATGTTTTCATATAGATAGAAAATATTAATGAGAAATAACTTTAATATTATTCTTGGCGCTTTGGCTATATTTATGAGCTTTAGTGGTTTTGTTTCAGCTCAAACAGATGAGCAAATTGCTGATTTTGCTAAAGCCGCTAAATTTAACGATGTATCTACCGTTAAATCACTATTATCTAAAGGTGTCGGCCCAAATACAACGGACCCCAAGGGTGAGCCAATGCTGGTTTTAGCCATCAAAGATAAGTCTGATGACGTTATTCAGCTTTTGATTTCAAATAAGTTAACAGATGTAGATTTATCCAATAAGTATGGTGAAACACCATTGATGATTGCCTCGATTGAGGGGAATTTACCTGTAGTTAAATCGCTCATTCAACAAAGAAACGCCCGTATTGATCATATTGGCTGGACTCCGTTGCATTACGCTTGTTCTAAAGGTCAATTAGAGGTTGCACAGTACTTGATTGCTAATGGAGCACTGATAGATTCATTAAGCACTGGCAATACAACGCCACTAATGATGGCGGTTCAATCCGGCAACGAGCCTTTAATAAAGCTATTACTTGATAAGGGAGCCGATATCCAACTAAAAAACTCCCAAGGTTTGACGGCGATGGATATAGCTGTGATTTATGAGAAACCATGGATATTTGAAGGGCTAAGTTCACGCTGGTTAAAGCTTTATAAGCAACCATATGTTGCGCCTAAGGGTCTTCGCCAGCCGAACCCTTAACACGTCATTCTGCGTATAATCATTATTATGTCAAACAAGATATTCCTGTAGTCCAATCAACCATACCTAGACCATGTTTAGCCTATTTCACAATACAGACCTCCCTAGTTTCACAACACTCTTTAATGAGATCAATACAGACATGGGCAACAGTCAGATATTGGTCATGCTCGTCTCGGCGTGTCTCATGCTTGCAATACACGCTGTAGCAGTTCTGGGTATCGCCGGCGCATTTCATGCAATTGACAAAGTGATGACTCGAAGAAGAATATTTGGCGCAAGCTTTCTGTCGTACTTTATTGCCATCCTCCTAGTAATTGCCATCCACTTATCTGAAATTGTTGTGTGGGCTTACATATGTGTAGCCCTAAAGGTATTTCCAACTAATCCACAGACGTTTTACTTTGCAGGGGAAATGTATACAACCGTAGGTTACGGAGACTATAAACTCTCCGAACAATGGAGAATTCTGCCCATCATCATCTCTTTTTCTGGGATTTTCGCTGTTTCTATGTCTGGTGCAGCCCTATACACCATGATGGGGGCGCTAATAGGCAACAACAGCCAAAATCAAAACCCCAAATCAGGTTCAGGTTTTTAGGTTTATTGCCTAGTTGTCACTGGAATTGAATTCTTTTGCTTAAAAACAAGTTCAAGCACCCTGCCATTAGACTCTAACGAACGAATCCTACCAGGAAGCCACTCTAGGTCTTTTGCTAGCCAGATATCAACCTGGCGCTTATAAGGGTCGTTTTCACGTTGCATTAGGGCGTAATGGCGATTTACTGACTTGCCTAGGCTTGGAATATCCTCGGATGTCGCCTCACCATAACTCTTAAAGTTCCAGGTCTCTAGCGTGTTGTAGTCAACCACTGGGATCCCTCGTATAGAGCCGGCTTCATCGATTTTGCTATTGCCGTTTAATAATGAGGCAAGCTGAAACATCAAGCTAAAACGATCTTGAGTTCCAGGCAATATTTCGGGGGTGAACTCGGGTTTCTCGGAAAAGAACATCTGCCCCTCCCCTTTTTCATTCCGATCAAAGCGTGAGTAACGTGGGGCTCTGGTTCCCCGTTGCGACCAGTAAATACTAGGTGCAATGCCATAAGCGTCAACAGAACCGCGTGATTCAAAGACAAATGGGCCAACAAAAGCATAAGGAATATTGACGTATAGGCGATAACTATTGCCATCAACTATCCAGTCAATCTCACCAGTTTGGTACTTTTGGCCATCGACGTATGAATCGTAGTAAAAATTTCCTGACTCTGGCAATTTAAAGGCAACACCAGCTTGGCTCGCAGCACCGCCCTGCTGCTCTCCATTATGAGATGTTGAATCATCAGAAAGATTGCTTGATAACGCCTTTTTGGGGGGCATCTTTACGGAACTTGCAATCTGAATTTTTTTTGGAGTCTCAGCTTTTAGTTCGGTCCTAATGATCAAATCATCTGCGATTGATAAGGGCTCAGAAAAGGAAATAAAAGGTAAGCCAAAAAATAAAATGAGATGACCTGCTACTGATAGCAGTAGAGCTAAAAGAATGATTCTCAGGGAATTAAACTTGGGCAGATGAAATATGTGTTCCTGCCCTATTTTCAGGCTCAGGGCAAGCTCTCTAAAAGACGGCTATTTTTAGGAAGATTAGCTGCGAGGAAGTCCATTTGGTCTGCCAAGATATTGCGACCTTTAAGAATCATATCTTCATAAAGGCTCGGTAAATAAGGGGTGTACAACAAAGACATGCCAGCTTGCTCTGGAGTGCGATTACCCTTTCGTTGATTGCAAGGCCTGCAGGAGATGACTAAATTCATCCAACTGTATTTTCCGCCACGACTATTGGGGATGATGTGTTCTGCTTCAGCTTGGTTTTCATAAATAGCATCGCCGCAATAAGCGCAAAGACCGCGGTCACGCTTAAAGAGTTTGTGCTTTGTGATGATAGGCACCACATCAAATAAATTGATTTTGGCGCTTCCCTTAACTGCAATAATAGAGTGAAGTTCTATGAGGGATTGCTTGCCAGTTGCTCTTGAAATGCCACCGCGCATTTGGAAAATAGGATCGCCTAGAGTCCATAAAACACTGCTATCAGCATATTGCTTGGTAGCCTCTTCTGCATTAACCCAGCCCTGGGGAATTCCACCTGCGTCTAATTTCAAGATGCTCAGCATAAACTCTCCTTTCTAGACGGCGCAAATTAGCGTCAGTCGTTTAGATCATCTTACAGAAGAAGTTCGCTGCAATCAATCTAGTGCGAAGAGATGAACTTGAGGACCTTAGGCAAATGATCAGGGTAGTCCGCAATTCCATGGTCACTACCTTCCAACACCAGTTGTTGAGAGCCTTTGTAAAAATCAACCATTTCTTGCCAATCCAAAAGCTCATCACCTTTAGCGGCCACCAAAAAGTAACGCTCAGGATTGCTGATGGCTTTAACCTGAAGCGCCTTCAACTCATCGATATATTCAGGGCGAAAATCATAGGGTTCATTCGTATCATATGAAGTCAGCATGCCAACATGCGTCGCTAACTCTTTGGGCGCCCATACAGCTGGATTTAGTGCTACAGCTTGGCAACCATATTTTTCAGCCAAATAATTTGCGTAGTAGCCGCCTAAAGAAGATCCAATCACTACCAGTCGATCATGCTTCGATCCTTCGATATGCTGAATAACCATATCCATACTAGACTGAGGCGAAGCTACCAACTGAGGGCAATACCATTCAATTGGATATTCAGGTGTAGATAATGCAGCCACTGCTTCACCGGTCATCACAGCCTTACTTGATCTTGGGGATGAGCGAAAACCATGCAAATAAACTAATAGTGTTGATGACATTTCTCTAGATTAGACCTTCTGCCCAATTTCAAAGTTTGCCAGCTTCTCTAGTGCACGTACCATTGCAGAGTGATCCCAGGCTTTGCCGCCATGAGCTGCACAAGAATTGAATAATTCCTGAGCTGTTGCCGTATTTGGCAATGAAACGCCCAATGCTCTGGCGCTATTGAGGGCAAGATTGAGGTCCTTCTGATGAAGTTCAATTCTGAAGCCAGGATCAAAAGTACGCTTAACCATTCTTTCGCCATGAACCTCCAATATCTTGGAGCTTGCAAATCCACCCATCAAGGCCTGCCGAACCTTTGCAGGATCTGCGCCGGCCTTAGAGGCAAACAGGAGTGCTTCTGCTACAGCTTCGATATTTAAGGCAACAATAATTTGATTTGCAACCTTAGCAGTTTGACCGTCGCCATTCCCGCCCACAAGGTTAATGTTTTTTCCCATCAACTCAAATATAGGTTTAACCGTGTCAAACACTTTTTCATCGCCGCCAACCATAATGGACAGCGTTGCATTTTTTGCCCCCAACTCACCGCCGGATACAGGAGCATCAAGATAGTCACAGCCAAGCGCATTAATTTTCTTAGCAAATTCTTTAGTAGCAATGGGTGATATTGAGCTCATATCTACAACTACCTTGCCCTTGGAAAGGCCTGCGGCAATACCCTTATCACCAAACAATACTTTATCTACATCCGGCGTATCTGGGACCATAGTAAAAATGATATCGGCTTTGCTTGCAACCTCTTGAGGTGAGCTGCATTGCACAGCCGCTGATGATGCTAGGCCCTCCGGAACCTTGCTACGGGTATTAATAAATACCTCGTACCCGGCATTGATGAGGTGGCCGGCCATAGGCGCACCCATGATTCCCAGACCAATAAAACCCAGTTTTAATTGCTTACTCATACTGTCTCCGTATCATTATTTATTTAGATTTTTAATCCAGCCCAACCCTGCTTCAGTATTGGATGCTGGTTTGTATTCACAACCTATCCAACCTTGATAACCAATGCTATCAATGAATCGAAATAGATGTGTGTAATTGATTTCACCAGTGCCCGGCTCATTTCTACCGGGATTATCGGCCAATTGAATATGGGCAATTTTAGAAAGATTTGCCTCTATAGTTTTGCAGAGCTCACCCTCCATGCGCTGGGCATGGTAGATGTCATACTGAATAAATAAATTATCTGAACCCACCTCATTCAGAATATCTAGAGCCTGCTGCGTTCTAGATAAATAAAAGCCAGGAATATCGAAAGTATTTATTGGCTCTATTAGAAGTTTGATATCGGCATTTTTTAGTTCAGTTGCTGCATAACGTAAGTTTGAAATAAATGTTTTATGCAATAACTCAGGATCAGCCCCGGCGGGAATTTTTCCTGCCAAACAATTTAATTGTTTAACACCGAGTCCTTTTGCGTATTCAATAGCCCTACCAACGCCATTTTTAAATTCGGCGACACGATCTGGCAAACAGGCTATCCCGCGTTCCCCTGCATCCCAATCACCAGCAGGCAAATTATGAAGAACCAGACTTAGATTGTTTTGTTCCAATTTTTGCTTAATCTCTTCGACAGAGAAAGCATAAGGAAAAAGAAATTCAACGGCATGAAATCCAGAGTGGGCTGCCTTTTCAAATCGCTCCATGAATGGGGACTCATTAAATAACATGGTGAGGTTGGCAGCAAATTGTGGCATTTCAAATCCTTATAGACAAATATAGGCAAATCAACGTGATGGAAGATATTAACAAAAGATATCTAATTAAGTCTGCGCATGGAATATCAGGCTTAAAAGGTCAATTCAGCTGTAAAAATAGACTAAGATTGAATTTGGTAGTTTTTTATATATAAGGAAAATAATGAATATGAAATATGCGCCAATCGCTCTAGCTCTTGCAGCTCTTTTCGCCGGCACTTCATTGGCAATTGCCCAAACACCTCCCGCTGCAAGTTCGGCCAAGCCAGTTGTTATTGATGCAGCTGTAACAGACAACCGCTATCAATTATACGAAGGGGAAGTAACAAAGGTCGATAAAAAGACCCGCACAATTACTCTTAAGAACAAGGAAGGCGAATCTAAATTTGTCGCAGGTCCAGAGATTACCAACTTTGCACAAATCAAAAAAGGTGATCGCGTTAATGTAAGTTATGAATTAGCAGTTGCAATTGAGCTAATCAAAACTAAGAGTGATGGCGTTCGCAGCAAGGTAGAGACCAATACGGTAACTAAATCCAAAGCTGATGAGAAGCCATCTGAAACTATTACCAATAAAACAACCATTATTGCTGACATCGTTGAGGTCAACCGCGAGAAGAAATTAGTTTCCGTTAAAGGTCCAAGCGGCAAGATCACTACGGTAACAGTAAAGAACCCCGCCCTCCTAGCTGACATCAATGTGGGTGAACAAGTTAAGGTAATTTACTTTGACGCTATGGCAGCTTCTATCACCACACCTAAGAAGTAATTTTTACCCCTGACCCTTGGTGATCCTTGGGTCGGGACCTCTCATCAGCAAAGCTGACTTTAAAGGTAATTCATTTGTCAGCCTGTGTTCGTCTTGGAGAGCGCCTTTCTCATAATGCTGCGCATTTTTTGATCACCCTCAACCATCAGCTTTAATCTGCTTTCGCTAACTAAATAAGCGATTTTGGCGTTGTACTGCTCACGTCGAAGAAGTTCAACCAGCGCCCCTGTCAGAACGGTGTAAGAGAGGTAAACAAATAAAGTAGTTACATCTCTTTGATCGACAACTGAAAGAGCCCCAAAAGGCTCCATAAAGAAAAAGATTAACAATGGGGCGCTCAGTACAAGTGTAAGGAGCGCCGGGATGATACCAAAAAAATACGCAATCACAATGGTATTAATTTGAAAGAAAAATAGGGGTAAAGATCCGCCTAATAGGGGGTGAAGGATATAGCGTAGAGAAAAGGCGATCAAAACACCAAATACCGCTACCAAATAACCATGGCTTTTATTGGAGCACCAACGTTTTGCATTTAAATTATGTCTCATTATTTTTTACCTATTTCGGTGTATCCTAAACCATCTTATTTAAATCAGCCCATATTTCGATGTTAGAGCCTGTAGTTAACGAATCCAAGCACGACCTGACTATTCTTTTGCCTGGCCTCAATGGCAGCGGCCTAGAGCTAGGGCAACTTCCTCGATTTTTGGAGACAGCTGGTCATGATGTTTTAATCCCGGAGATTCCAGGCTTCCTGTTTGGTAGTCCAGCTAGCGAATTTGAGAGCTGGGTGCAGGAACTCCATCTAATCATTGATAAGCAGAAAGAAATCTACTCAGTAGTTAATCTGGTAGGCATTAGTATGGGTGCCACCTTGGCGGCCTTAGTAAGCACTCAAAGGTCGGATATCTCGTCTTTGGTATTAATGTCGCCAGTACTTAAATATGATGGATGGTCAGTCCCCTTCTATCGCCCCCTTCTTGATTTTTTCTACTTTCTTGGCGTACGAAACTGGGAATATTCTGAACGCGAGCCTTTTGGCGTTAAGAATATAGATTTGAGACGCCGTATTAGCGAGAAATTTAAGACCTCCAAAGTATCTGAGGTAGGCGCTGCCTCCATCTCCGCAAAACATCTCCATGAGGCTAAAGGCTTGATGGCTAACACTAAAAGCAGCCTTTACAACCTTAGTTGCAGATTGCTCTTAATCCAATCAGTGGAAGACGATACTTGCTCCATATGGTCTGCTGAAGAAATACTTGAACATTGCAAATCCGAGATGCGTCGTGTAATTTGGCTGGGAAATAGTTACCACATTGTCACAATTGACAATGAGCGTGAAATTGTACTGAACGAAGTTTTAAATTTTATTGCTCAAACTAGCGCTGTTGAAAAACATGAAATGAATCCAGCTACCAGCGATAACCGTAAAGTGCTCAAGTTAAGAGTGGGTTACGAATAAAAAAGTAAAAGTAGTTTGGCAATAGAAAAAGCCCCCAGTTAAGGGGGCTTTTAATTGTCTTGGCGGAACGGACGGGACTCGAACCCGCGACCCTCGGCGTGACAGGCCGATATTCTAACCAACTGAACTACCGCTCCAAATACATCGCGTAACGCAACATCATACATCTTTACTGCTACCAGAAAAATCTGGCGTCCCCAGGGGGATTCGAACCCCCGTACTCACCGTGAAAGGGTGATGTCCTAGGCCTCTAGACGATGGGGACCTGGACTACAACATATCTTTATTTTAAATGCTTGGTGGAGATAAGCGGGATCGAACCGCTGACCTCTTGCATGCCATGCAAGCGCTCTCCCAGCTGAGCTATACCCCCGAAATCTCGCAATAAAACTACAAGACACTCAAAACAATCCAAGATTTTATCCTATTTTTGTGCAGATGCGCAAATTCCTTATTCAATGACCTTGGAGAGCCGCTTTATAGCCTCTTCTTTACCCAAAACTACCAATACGGAATCAATGGCTGGTGTCTGCGTGGTAGCAAATAATGCGTATCTAACGGGCATTGCTAAGGCAGGCATTTTGAGTTGATGCTTGGCTAATACTTGCTTAAACGCAGCGGCATATGCCTCTTTAGCTGGCTCCGCAGATGAGATAGCTTCAACCAAATCCCTTAAGGCGGGAACAACGGCTTGAGCAATATTTTCCTTCACCTGCTCCGTGCTTAAGTCAGGAGCTGGTAAGTAAAATAATTTTGCACCCTCAGCAATTTCAATCAAGGTATTTGCACGATCTTTTAAAAGGCTAACGACTTGAATAAAGTCTGGACCAGCCTCAGTATCAATACCTAAAGCATGTGCAAATGGTTTTGTTGCAGCGGCTAACTTCACCGGGTCTGTATTCTGAATATATTGATGGTTTAACCATAGCAACTTTTCTGGGTTGTGCTGTGCTGGCGAGCGCCCTAAACTGTCTAAATCAAACCAATCAACAAATTGCTCTTTAGTAAATACTTCAGCATCTCCATGGGACCAGCCTAAGCGCGCCAGGTAATTGAGGATGGCCTCGGGTAAGTAGCCAGCTTTTTGATAATCCCGCACACTCATTGCCCCGTTACGCTTACTCATTTTTTCACCGGCATCATTAAGGACAGTTGGTAGATGAGCGTATATAGGCGGGTTTCCGCCAAGGGCTTTCATAATATTGATTTGTCTAGGCGTGTTATTGACGTGGTCGTCACCACGAATGACGTGGGTAATACTCATATCCATGTCGTCAATCACTACGCAAAAGTTATAAGTGGGCGTACCGTCTGGCCTAGCTATAACTAGGTCATCCAACTCATCATTACTAATTTCTATTTGACCTTTAACTGCATCATTCCAAATTACTGAGCCGCCTAAGGGATTCTTAAAGCGAATTACTGGGTTCACTCCCTCGGGTACAAGTGGCAATGTTTTGCCAGGCTCAGGCCTCCAGAGCCCGTTATAGCGCGGCTTTTCTTTATTGGCCATTTGCTGATCGCGAAGTTTATTAAGCTCTTCTTCGCTCATATAACAGGGATAGGCTAATCCAGCATCGAGCATTTGCCTTACTACCTCACGATATCGATCAATGCGTTGCATTTGGTAGATTGGACCTTCATCCAAATCCAAGCCAAGCCAGGACATTCCTTCGATGATCACGTCCACAGCTTCCTGAGTAGACCGCTCTAAATCGGTATCCTCAATTCGAAGAATAAAGTCACCTTTATTATGTCGAGCAAATGCCCATGGGTAGAGAGCGCTGCGAAGGTTGCCCAGATGAATAAAGCCCGTGGGACTAGGGGCGAATCGTGTACGAATATGCATAAGCCACATTATCTCAGGTCGGGAATATGAGGACTAAATCTGAAAAAACGTGGATACTTTGCTCTATGAATGAATTACTAGTCTTTATGTGTGATGGCGCCCCGGTCCGCGGGGAAATTGTGTCAATTGGAAGCGCCTGGCAGGCTGTTTTAGAGCGCCGTAATGACCCCCCTGCTGTACGTCGGATTTTGGGTGACTTTGTTGGCGCCGCCACTCTTTTGAGCGCCAGTCTGAAATTTGATGGAACCCTGATTATTCAAGCCCAAAGCAAGGGACCGATCCAGCTTCTAGTGGTTGAATGCAAGTCTGATTTGTCGATGCGCGCGACAGTTAAGCTGTCTGTGGATCCTTCAGAAATAGCGCTAGAAGCCACTCTCGCTGACCTATTAGATGTAAGCAATAGCGGTAGATTGGTTATCACCCTAGACCCAGCCGATCGCGAACCAGGACAAGCCCCCTATCAAGGAATTGTTGCCCTTCAAGACCATCAGGGGTCCATTATCAAGCCCGTCACCAGTGCCTCAGAAGCAATAGCCTTATATATGCAAAACTCGGAGCAATTGGATACTCGTATCTGGCTGGCATCTAGCGATACACATGTTGGCGGCTTGTTGCTGCAGCGCCTTCCCAATTCGGGCGGCCATGCCCACCTTGATCCACAAATTGCTGCCGAGGGCTGGTCACGCATTCAAACACTAGGTGAGACGATCACCAGCGAAGAATTACTAACCCTCCCGCCTGAGACTATTTTGAGGCGCCTCTTTTTGGAGGAATCGGCCGAAAATGGCGTACGGAGTTTCCCCACTCGCCCGATTCGCTTTGCTTGTAGATGTTCGCGGACTAAGGTTGCCGACATATTGCGCATGCTTGGCGAGGAAGAGGTTCAAAGCATACTTGCAGAGCAAGGTGCCGTAGAGACTGTTTGCGATTTTTGTGCAAAGCCTTATCGATTCGATGCAGTCGATTGTCTGCAGGTATTTAAAACAGATTTATTGAGTGATGCCACAAGACCGCCATCTAGCGGTCATTGAAAAATTTACTGTTTAGTGGCTTGGGTAGCAGATGCTTTATCTGCCGGCAAGATTTGTACGAAAAACTCGCCTTCTTTTATTAAGCCATGCTCAACTCGAGCCCGCTCTTCAATTGCACGCGTGCCATCTTTAAGATCTTTTACGTCCCCGGATAACTTAGCGTTACGCAGAGTCAAGAGGCTATTTTTAGCCTCTTGAAGCTCAACCTGTCGCTCCATCTCATAAACCTTAAGCCATCCGCCCTTACCCAGCCAAAGTGGGTACTGGATGGCTATCAGCAATACCAGCATAGAGTAGATGACGATGCGCATAAGCTATTAAGAACTCTGACTTAGCGCTTGAGGTTATAAAAAACGGATTTTCCTGGGTAGGTAGCAACATCACCTAGATCCTCTTCAATACGCAATAGCTGATTATATTTAGCTATGCGATCAGAGCGCGATAAGGAACCAGTTTTGATTTGACCGGCATTAGTACCAACTGCAATATCTGCGATGGTGCTATCTTCAGTCTCGCCCGAGCGATGTGAAATTACCGCCGTGTAGTTTGCGCGCTTAGCCATCTCAATTGCAGCAAAGGTTTCCGTCAAAGTGCCAATTTGATTAATCTTAATCAAAATCGAATTAGCGATGCCCTTGTCAATACCTTCCTGGAGAATGCGAGTGTTAGTCACAAACAAATCATCACCAACCAATTGAATTTTCTTGCCGAGCTTTTTAGTAATATCAGCCCAACCATCCCAGTCACCTTCATGCATGCCATCTTCAATCGAAACAATTGGGAATTGGTCTGCCAAATTGCCAAGGTAGTCAGAAAACTCGCTAGAGCTTAATTGGAGACCCTCGCCTGACAAATGATACTTGCCATCTTTGTAAAACTCACTAGCAGCGCAATCTAGGGCCAATAGAACATCTTCCCCTGCCTGATAGCCTGCACCTTCAATCGCCTTCATGATGGTCTGCAAGCATTCGTGATTACTCTTGAAGTTTGGCGCAAAGCCACCTTCATCACCAACTGTGGTTGGCATGCCTTGAGCACCTAAGATCTTTTTTAGTTCATGGAAAATTTCAGCGCCACAACGCAGAGCGTCGCGGAAGTTTTCTGCGCCAACTGGCATCACCATGAATTCTTGAATATCAAGACTGTTGTTGGCGTGAGCCCCACCATTGACAATATTCATCATTGGCACTGGTAACTGCATACCGCCTGATCCGCCAAAGTAACGATATAAAGGTAAGCCGGCCTCTTCAGCGGCTGCCCTAGCTACAGCCATCGATACAGCTAGCGTTGCATTAGCACCTAAACGTGCTTTGTTGTGCGTTCCATCCAATTCAATCAAGGTTCGGTCTAAAAAAGCTTGCTCACTAGCATCAAGTCCAAGAATAGATTCAGCAATTTCAATATTGATATTTTGAACCGCCTTAAGCACGCCCTTGCCAAGATAACGAGTCTTATCTCCATCGCGCAACTCAATTGCCTCACGCGACCCTGTGGATGCACCAGAGGGTACGGCCGCACGACCCATAACGCCTGATTCAAGTAAAACATCGCACTCAACTGTTGGGTTGCCGCGGGAATCCAGAACTTCTCTACCGATGATGTCAACAATGGCGCTCATGCACCTTCTCCTTAAAACAATATGAAATGGGTTGTAATGACTTACTTAAAACTATCTTCTAAAAAGCTGCCCGTTGATTTGACAACGTCGTCGATGGCAACCAGCGACTGAAGTAGATCTTTCATGCGATTCAACGGAACAGCATTGGGGCCATCAGACATAGCTTTTGCTGGGTCTGGATGGGTTTCCATAAATAAGCCGCTAATACCAACTGCTACAGCGGCACGCGCCAAAACGGGTACGAATTCACGTTGGCCACCACTAGAGCTGCCCTGGCCGCCAGGAAGCTGAACTGAATGGGTTGCATCAAAAACTACAGGCGCTTTTGATTCACGCAAGATTGCTAAGCTGCGCATATCCGAAACAAGATTGTTATAGCCAAAGGATGCGCCACGCTCGCACACCATAAACTGGTCTGGAAGATTTATTTCAGAAGCAGCTACTCGCGCTTTCTCAATCACATTGAGCATCTCATGAGGCGAAAGAAACTGCCCCTTCTTAAAATTAACTGGCTTGCCACTCTGGGCGCAAGCACGAATGAAGTCAGTTTGTCTGCATAAAAATGCCGGGGTCTGCAGCACATCCACAACGCTCGCCACATCCGCAATTTCACTAATGTCATGGACATCTGTAAGCACTGGAACGTTGACTTGCTTTTTCACTTTAGCCAAAATCTCTAGGCCCTTTTCCATCCCAAGGCCGCGAAAAGAATTGCCTGAGGATCGATTAGCTTTATCAAATGATGATTTGTAAATAAATGGAATCTTAAGTGCTGCGGCAATCTCTTTTAGGTGGCCCGCAATATCAATGGCAGATTGTTCGGATTCAATAACACAAGGCCCAGCAATCAAAAAGAATCGCTGATCTAGCCCAACATCAAAACCGCATAACTTGAACGCACTCATAATCTTCCTTTATGCCGCCTGCTTTTCCGCAGCTTTTTGATGTTCAAGTGCAGCGCTAATGAATGCGGAGAACAAGGGGTGACCATCACGTGGTGTTGAGGTGAATTCAGGATGAAATTGAACGCCAAAGAACCAAGGATGAATAGATGCAGGCAACTCCATCATCTCGGGCAACTCTTCATTAGGAGTTCTAGCTGAAATAATCAAACCAGACTGCTCTAGCTGAGGTACATAAGTATTATTTACCTCATAACGGTGACGATGTCGCTCATTTACCTCGGGGCCGTAGATGCGATGCGCCAAGGTTCCAGCCTTAACTGGACAGCGCTGTGATCCAAGGCGCATGGTTCCACCTAAGTCCGAGTCATTTGTACGTTTTTCTAGACGACCTTCTCTATCAAGCCATTCAGTAATTAGGGCTACAACAGGCTGTTCAGTTTGAGGATCAAATTCAGTACTGTTTGCCTTGGAAAGGTTTGCAACGTGACGAGCAAACTCAATTACGGCTAATTGCATGCCCAAGCAAATGCCTAAATAAGGAACATTGTTTTCGCGTGCATAACGAATGGCAGCAATTTTGCCTTCCGTGCCACGTTTACCAAAGCCGCCTGGCACCAGAATAGCGTCGAGATTTTGCAGGCAATCGATGCCATCTCTTTCAATGACTTCGGAATCAATGTAATTAATATTGACGCGAGTATGCGTATGAATACCTGCGTGACGCAAGGCTTCAATAAGCGACTTATATGATTCAGTTAACTCAACATATTTTCCAACCATACCAATGGTCACTTCATGTTGTGGGTTTGCCATTTCATAAACTAAATTAGCCCATACAGACAGATCTGCTGGCTTAGCTTTGAGATCGAGTTCTCGACAAATTAAATCATCCATACCCTGAGCTTGGAGCATCTCAGGAATCTTATAAATCGTATCTACATCCCAAACTGAAATAACTGCTTCTTCACGCACATTTGAAAATAGGGAAATCTTTGCGCGCTCATCTTCTGGAATTGGGCGATCAGCACGGCATAGCAACACGGTCGGCATGATGCCAATCTCCCGAAGCTTCTGAACGGAGTGCTGAGTTGGCTTGGTTTTTAACTCGCCAGCACTATGAATATATGGCACAAGAGTCAAATGAACAAAAGCGCAATCATGTAGAGGCAGGCGCAAACTCATCTGTCTTGCGGCCTCAAGAAATGGAAGTGATTCGATATCGCCAACGGTGCCACCGATTTCGCAAATAGCGACATCTGCCTTGCCGTCATGACTAGCTTTGGCACCTCGCTCTACAAAAGCTTGAATTTCATTTGTAATATGCGGAATAACTTGAACTGTTTTTCCCAGGTACTCACCACGACGCTCTTTACTAATGACTGACTCATAAATCTGGCCGGTAGTGAAGTTATTGCTTTTGCGCATCTTTGCAGAAACAAAGCGCTCATAGTGTCCCAAGTCCAAGTCAGTCTCTGCACCATCCTCGGTAACAAAAACTTCTCCGTGCTGGAGCGGGCTCATGGTACCCGGGTCAACGTTGATATAGGGGTCTAATTTTAGGAGGGTGACTTTCAGGCCGCGGGATTCGAGAATCGCGGCAAGCGAGGCAGCTGCGATTCCTTTCCCTAAAGAAGAAACCACACCACCAGTGACAAAAACGTATTTGGTCATCGCTTTAGC
>CANBSM010000002.1 GCA_947372155.1 Burkholderiaceae bacterium | reverse complement strand
GTGTTGTTTGTGATGGGCGGCATCTTTGTTGCTGAAACTGTTTCGGTAATGATGCAAGTATTTTGGTTCAAGCTCACAAAAAAACATTTTGGAGAGGGTCGTCGCATTTTCCGGATGGCGCCATTGCATCACCATTTTGAATTGGGTGGCTGGAAGGAGACGCAAGTGGTTGTGCGTTTCTGGATTATTACCATCCTCCTAGTCTTAATTGGCTTATCTAGCTTGAAGTTACGGTGATCCAAAAGTAAATATGTTGATTTTAGAAAATACCTTCGCAAATGTGGCCTTCATGAGTGATGATGGCTATCAAGCTCCAAACCGATTTCTGATCTTAGGATTGGGCGAGTCTGGTGTAGCTATGGCGAAGTGGTGCCTGCGAAATGGCGCAGAAGTACGCTTGGCAGATACGCGTGATCAAACTTCTTTTACAGAACGTCAACAGGCTTGGCTAGAAGAACTGCGGATCGCTGGCCTAAAAGATGTTTACTTTGGCCCATTGGATGATGGCTTACTTAAAAACATTGATGTGATTGGTATCAGCCCAGGACTTTCTCCAGTGCAAGACCCAACTTACTCTTTCTTGGTTAAGGCTGAAGAGGCTGAAATAGATGTGTGGAGTGAGATTGAATTTTTTGCGCGTGCAATTTCTGCTTTAAGTCGTATGGCGCAAGCGCAAGAATCTAGCTATGCGGCTGCAGTGTTAGCTGTTACTGGCACCAATGGAAAAACTACTACTACTGCGTTAACCGGACAACTCTGTGAGCGGGCTGGCAAGAAAGTTGCTGTAGCAGGAAATATTAGTCCTGCCGCCTTAGAAAAGCTGATGGGTTGCTTGGATCTTGCCGATCAAATCGTGGATATGCCAGACATTTGGGTCTTGGAGTTATCCAGTTTTCAGTTGGTCTATACCCATACCTTGAATGCTACGGCAGCAACGGTTTTGAATATTACTCAAGACCATTTAGATTGGCATGGTGATATGCAAGCATATGCGCAAGCTAAGTCACGGATATTTGGTGTTGATACGGTTTGTATTCTGAATCGCGATGACTCCCTGGTGATGGATCTGCTTTCAGAGGAACAAAAGGCAGAGAAGTCTATTGTGACGTTTGGTTCCAATCGTCCTGATGAGCAAGGTGCCTTTGGTATCGAGCATGACTTACGTGCAGGCGGAATCGATTGGTTAGTGTGGGCTGAGGTGGATGAGGATGTTGAGCCCAAGCCTAAGCGCCGTCGCAAGTCTGCGGCTGTCGAAGAGGATGAGCCATTACGACTAAAGCGTTTAATTCCGGCTGATGCCTTAAGAATACGTGGTCGACACAATGCATTAAATGCTTTGGCTGCGCTTGCTTTAGCGCGCGCTGCAAATTTACCAATGAATGTTCTTCTGCATGGCTTGCGTGATTACCACGGCGAGCCACATCGTGTTCAAAGTATTGCGATTGTTAAAGATGTTGAGTATGTGGATGACAGCAAGGGTACGAATGTGGGTGCAACTGTCGCTGCATTAAATGGCTTGGGTAATAACGAAGCAGGTAAGCGTATTTGGTTGATTGCTGGTGGCGATGGTAAGGGTCAGGATTTCAGTCCATTACGTGAACCTGCTTTACGTTTTGTAAAGGGCGCTTTCTTAATCGGCAAAGATGGCCCTGAAATTGGTGAAGCTCTTGGCTCTGGAATTCAAAGTACAAATTGTGGCGATTTAGTTTCTGCAGTTCAGGCTGCCGCTGCAAAAGCTATCTCGGGAGATCTAGTATTGCTCTCCCCAGCTTGTGCAAGCTTAGATCAGTTCCGTGACTATGTTGAGCGTGCCCAAGTATTTGCTGCAGAGGTAGAAGAGTTGAGCATGCGCTTTGAAGGAGTCCAGGCATGAACTTAAAAGATAAATTCTTTCCTGAAAATCGACTTGGACTGAATCGCTTCTGGAATTTTTCAAGAGGCGGAATTGATAATTTCCGTACTGGCTTGCGTGACGCTGTTTCTGGTGTAGAGCAAACTCGTTCACGCATGATGGACTATGACCAATTGCTCGTGTGGGCAGTCCTTTCTCTGATGTTGATTGGTTTGGTAATGGTGTACTCCGCCTCTATTACTCTGGCTGATGGACCGAAGTACGCAAATTACAGCAGTAATTTCTTTCTCATTCGCCATGTGATTTCCTTAGTGATTGCGATTGGTGTCGGGATCTGGGCGTTTAAGATTCCTACCAAGGTATGGGATCGTTATTCGCCAGTCATTTTTGGATTTACCGTTTTATTGCTGATCGCCGTGCTGATTCCTGGTGTGGGTAAGGGTGTCAATGGTGCCAAGCGCTGGATTCCCTTGGGCTTAATGAACTTTCAGCCATCCGAGTTAATGAAATTTGCTGCGGTGATCTTTGCAGCAAGTTATACCGTTCAACGTCAGGAATACCTTCATTCCTTTGTAAAGGGCATGCTGCCGATGGGTATTGCGGTTGCTCTAGTGGGCGGCCTATTAATGGCTGAGCCAGACATGGGTGCATTCGTAGTGGTTGCCTTGATTGCATTTGGCATTCTCTTTTTAGGCGGCATCAACGCTAAATTGTTTGGCGGCTTAATTCTGGTCGGCTTGATGAGTGGCGCAACCATGATTGCCCTCTCGCCATTTCGTCGTGGACGAATGTTGGCTTTTATGGATCCATGGCAAGTGGACAATGCAGCCAATAAGGGTTATCAGTTAACCCATTCGTTGATGGCATTTGGTCGTGGTGAATGGTTTGGTTTGGGACTTGGCGGTAGCGTAGAAAAGTTGCACTACTTGCCTGAAGCGCATACCGATTTCATCATGGCCGTGATTGGCGAAGAGTTGGGTTTTGTTGGTGTAGTTGTCATGATCTTCTTGTTTTATTGGATCGTGCGTCGCGCCTTCTTAATTGGCCGTACCGCATTGCAATTGGATCGTAGCTTTGCAGGTCTTGCAGCTAAGGGCGTGGCAATTTGGATTGGTTGGCAGGCCTTCATTAACATGGGTGTGAACCTTGGTCTACTTCCAACAAAAGGTTTGACTTTGCCATTAGTGAGTTATGGCGGCTCCGGAATTTTGATGAATGCAGTTGCTATAGCGATGTTGCTGCGTATTGATTTTGAAAATCGCATCCTGATGCGCGGAGGGAAGCTTTGACTAAACCCTCAATCTTGGTGATGGCTGGCGGTACTGGTGGACATATCTTTCCAGGCCTTGCTGTCGCTGAATACTTGCGCGTTTGCGGTTGGAAGGTCTCTTGGTTGGGTAATCAAGCTGGCATGGAGTTTCGCCTGGTGAAGTCTTGTGATTTCCCATTTGAGGCAGTTGAGTTCGGTGGTTTACGTGGCAAGGGATTAAAAGCAAAGTTGATGCTGCCTATCAACCTCATGCGCGCCTGCTATCAAAGTTGGAAGATTATGCGTCGCCTAAAACCGAATGTTGTTTTAGGTATGGGTGGTTACATTACTTTCCCCGGTGGATTGGTTGCTCAGTTTTTGAAGCGCCCCTTGGTTTTGCATGAATCAAATTCAGTGGCTGGCAGTGCCAATCGAGCATTGAGCAAAATTGCGATGAGGACTCTCACTGGTTTTCCAAATACGATGCCTCAGGCAGAGTGGGTGGGTAATCCTATTCGTGAAGAGTTTGATCATATGCTGGCGCCTGCAGCTCGATACGAACAGCGTCAGGGACCTTTATCTATTTTAGTAGTGGGTGGTAGCTTAGGAGCTGCTGCACTCAACGAAAATATTCCTGCTGCATTGGCACTAATGCCAGCGGAATTGCGTCCTGAAGTCATTCACCAGGCTGGTGATAAGCATTTGGCGGATTTACAAAGGCGATATGCTGACTTAGGTGTAACGGCAGATATACGCCCTTTTATCGATGACATGCCAGCGGCATATGCACAGGCAGATTTAGTGATTTGTCGATCAGGAGCCATGACAGTTTCTGAAATAGCTTCTTGTGGCATTGCCTCTTGCCTTATTCCATTCCCATTTGCAATTGATGATCATCAAACTGCGAATGCCCAATTTTTATCAAATGCGAATGCAGCGGTTTTGTTGCCGCAGACATTACTCAACCCGCAAGATTTAGCAATGATGATTCAAAATCTGAATCGTGCAGAATTAAAAGAGATGGCATTACGTGCCCATGCTTTAGCAAAGCCACATGCTACCCAGCGAGTAGCTGAAGTCTGTGCAGATTGTGCGGGGATTGGTATATGAAGCATATCGTTCAGCAAATTCACTTTATTGGTATCGGTGGTGCCGGCATGAGCGGCATTGCTGAGGTGCTGCTCAATTTGGGTTATCAAGTTTCAGGATCGGATTTAGCCGATGGTGCTGTTACTAAACGCCTTAGAGAATTGGGTGCAGTCATTCATATTGGGCATGACCCTAAAAATATTGGTACAGCAGAGGCCGTAGTGATTTCTACTGCTGTTACAGGCAATAATCCAGAGGTATTGGCTGCGCGCGCGGCAAAGGTTCCGGTGATTCAGCGTGCAGTGATGTTGGGCGAGTTGATGCGTCTCAAGCAAGGTATTGCAATTGCTGGAACCCACGGCAAAACAACTACCACCAGCTTAGTTGCATCGGTATTAGCCGAAGGTGGTCTGGACCCTACATTTGTCATTGGCGGCAAACTCAATTCAGCGGGCGCTAATGCGCGCTTGGGGCAGGGTGATTTCATTGTCGTAGAAGCAGATGAATCAGATGCCTCGTTCTTGCAATTATTCCCCGCCATGGAAGTGGTTACCAATATTGACGCTGATCATATGGATACCTATCAGCATGATATGGCTCGCTTGAAGCAAGCATTTGTTCAGTTTATTCAGCGCATGCCTTTTTATGGCGTGGCAGTACTTTGTATTGATGACGCTAATGTACGTGACATCATTCCATTTGTATCTCAGCCGATTCTTCGCTATGGAATATCAGAGGATGCAGACATTCGCGCAAGCAATGTCCGCGCGGTTGGTACTCAGATGCACTTCACGGTTGACCGTCGCACTGTGCGTAGGCATGGCAAAAAACCGGGCCCATTAAATATCACTTTAAATTTGCCGGGTTTACATAACGTTCGTAACGCTTTAGCTGCTATTGGCATAGCAACTGAGTTGGGTGTGGGTGATGAAGCAATTATGAAGGCGCTATCTGAGTTTGGTGGGGTTGGTCGTCGCTTCCAGCGTTATGGAGAGATTCCTTTGGCGGCTGGTGGTAGCTTTACCTTGATTGATGATTATGGCCATCACCCAGTAGAAATGGCTGCAACCCTGGCTGCAGCAAGAGGTGCTTACCCAGATCGTCGTTTGGTCTTAGCATTCCAACCACATCGCTTTACTAGGACGCGTGATTGCTTTGGCGAGTTTGTACAAGTTCTCAAAAGTTTTGATGCTTTAGTGCTGACCGATGTGTATCCAGCAGGCGAGGCAAAAATTCTGGGGGCTGATAGCAAGAGTTTGATGAAAGCTGCCATCGCTGAAGACAAAAATTCTAAAGCCTTATTAAATTCGAGCGCAGTTGCCTATGCTGCAAGCGTTGCAGAGATGCCAGAAAAGTTGAGTCAAGTTTTAAAAGATGGAGATGTATTAATTACGATGGGCGCAGGATCAATTTCTGCTTTGCCGCACACCTTGTCGGAGGCAAAGCATGTCTAAAGTAGAGGCTAATTTGAATTCATGGGGTGAGCGCGTTCAGTCTAGCTTAGCCAGCTTGGACCTTCAGTCCTTAGGCCGCGTTGGCGTTTTGCTAGGCGGTAAATCGGGTGAGAGAGAGATCTCTCTCATGTCAGGCAATGGCGTACTAGAAGCTTTGCGCTCAAAAGGGGTTGATGCCCATGCTTTTGATACGGGCTTGCGTTGCCCAACTGAACTGGCAAAAGAAAAATTCGATCGCGTATTCATTTCTCTGCATGGTCGCTTTGGTGAAGATGGAACTATTCAAGGGTTGCTGGAATTATTAGGACTGCCCTACACTGGTAGCGGTGTTTTGGCCTCAGCTTTAGCAATCGACAAGATTGTTACTAAGCAAGTTTGGATTAGTAATGGACTCGCTACTCCTGAGTATGAAGAGTTAACTGTTGATAGCGACTGGAGCGCTGTTGTCAAACATCTCGGTTTACCTTTGATTGTCAAGCCGGCGCATGAGGGATCTTCCTTAGGCTTAACAAAAGTGAAGTCAGTGGATGAGTTGCCAGCTGCTTATAAGCTTGCTGCTGGATTAGATAAAAAAGTGATTGCAGAAACCTGCATCATTGGTGATGAATTAACCTGCCCATTAGTTGGCTTCGGTAAAACAGCTGAAGCTTTGCCGGTCATCAAAATTATTCCACCCCAAGCCAATTACGATTTTCATAATAAGTATTTCTCGGATGAAACTCAGTACTTATGCCCTACTGGGCTTGCGCCTGAAGTGAATGCCGCCGTTCAGGATTTGGCCTTGGCGGCATATAAAGCCTTGGGTTGTCGTACATGGGGGCGTGCAGATGTGATGTTGGATCAAAAGACTGGCAAGCCTTACTTGCTGGAGATGAATACATCCCCAGGTATGACTTCTCACTCTTTGGTTCCAATGGCCGCTAAGGCTGCCGGCATTGAATATGCAGATCTAGTGCTTTGGTTACTCAGTCAAACATTGCAGCAAAAAGAGGGTTCAGCTGCATGAGTAACTTCATGGATCGCTTCGGTGAAATTTTCTCTATGTTGATGTCTCCGCTTTGGAATCATTCAGAGCGCATGGAGAAGCTGAGTCGTCTATTGATGCGTTGCTTTTTCGTAATGCTGGCCATAGGTATTTTATTTTGGCTTAGTCAGCGCCCGGTATTTGCTTTGAAACAAATTCAAATTGAACCGGTTGCAGGTCAAACGCTTAAACATATCAATAAGCCTATTGTGAAACAGCAAGTTCTGGAAACAGTGCAAGGTAATTTTTTTAGCGTTCGCTTAGAAGATGTGAAGCGTGGCTTTGAAAGCATGCCTTGGGTACGTCACGCTAATGTGCGTCGAGTCTGGCCAAATGGGTTGGTGGTGAGCATTGAAGAGCAAAAGCCTTTTGGAACATGGGGTGGAGCTGATAGTCACACTCTCATGAATACCCATGGTGAGCTCTTCACTGGCCGTGTTTCTGAGGTGAATGAGGATATGCGTTTAGTTGATTTTTCGGGGCCTGCGGATGCCGGTAAAGAGGTGATGAGCCTTTATGAAAAGGCTAACAATTGGTTTAAGCCATGGGGTGCCGAAGTCACTAGCCTTGCCCTTACTGAGCGCTATGCGTGGCATGTAAGACTTTCTAATGGCATGAAGGTTGAGTTTGGGCGCGACGAAGAGAGCTCAGATAAAAATTTAACGGAAGAGCGTGTAGCGCGTTTATTTAAATATTGGCCACAAGTACAAGAGAAGTGGGCGAGTCGAGTTGATGCAGTCGATTTGCGATATGCAAATGGTTTTGCAGTTCATCTTGCTGCTGCAAGTTTGAAAAAGAATGAAGTAGATGGCAAGAAAAGTGAGCTGAAGCAATGAGGAATGGTAATGAGTAAAGACAATCGCGATATTTTGGTTGGTTTAGATATTGGAACTTCCAAGGTTGTTGCCTTGGTTGCTGAATTAGCTCCTGATGGTCAATTTAACGTAGTCGGTGTTGGTCAAACTGCATCCAAAGGGTTAAAGAAGGGTGTTGTAGTCAACATTGAGGCAACTGTTCAATCCATTCAGAAGGCGCTTGAAGAGGCCGAAGTTATGGCTGATCGCCAGATCGTACAAGTGTTTACAGGCATTGCAGGTAATCACATTGTGAGCTTTAACTCGAGCGGTATGGTTGCAATACGCGATAAAGAAGTTGGCTCTGGGGATGTGGAGCGCGTGCTGGAGACGGCAAAAGCAATCAACATTCCAACGGATCAGCAAATTTTGCACATTCTCGTTCAAGAATTCATTATTGATGGACAGGAAGATGTCCGTGAACCAATTGGCATGAGTGGTCTTCGTTTAGAGGTAAAGGTACATATTGTTACTGGCGCTGTAAGTGCAGCACAAAATATTGTGAAGTGTGTCCGTCGCTGCGGTCTTGAAGTCAACGATTTGATTTTGCAACCCTTAGCTTCAAGCTTGGCAGTGCTAACTGAAGATGAAAAAGAGCTTGGTGTGGTGTTGGTTGATATTGGTGGCGGTACTACCGATATTGCAATTTATTGCCAAGGTTCAATTCGTCATACGGCAGTTATTCCAATTGCTGGCGATCAAATTACCAATGACATTGCGATGGCTTTGCGCACGCCAACTATTGACGCGGAAGATTTAAAAATTGCGCATGGTATAGCCCGTCAAGAGTTAGCTGATCCAACTGCGATGATTGATGTTCCTGGTGTCGGTGACCGTGAGCCACGCCCGATGTCTAAACAGGCCCTCGCAGCGGTGATCGAGCCTCGTGTTGAAGAGCTATTCACGCTGGTAAGAGGAGTAGTTCGTGACTCAGGTTATGAAGACATGGTTTCTTCTGGAATTGTTTTAACAGGCGGCACTGCATTGATGCCAGGCATGGTGGAGTTAGCTGAACAAGTTTTCTTGAGGCCTGCTCGTATTGGTACTCCTGAATACCGAGGACATCTCCATGAAGTTTTACGTAGCCCCAGATATGCCACCAGCATTGGTTTGCTGATGGAGGGTCAAGCGCAGTTATTGCGCGGCCGTCGTGTTTCTCAATCAGGCGCATTGCAGGGTGTTCTGTCGCGCATGAAGGAATGGTTCGCAGGAAATTTTTAAGTTTTTTTCGTCGTCGTCAATGTAGTACGTTTTTACCTAGGAGGGTATATGGAATTTGAAATGTTAGATCAAGAAACAGCTGGCAAGACCATTATTAAAGTGGTTGGAGTCGGTGGCGCTGGTGGTAATGCTGTCCAGCATATGATCCGTCGCGGTGTTAACGGCGTAGAGTTTATTTGCATGAACACCGATGCTGGCGCTTTACAGCGTTCTGAGGCATCTGTGAATTTGCAACTGGGTTCTAGCGGATTAGGCGCTGGCGCTAAACCAGAAATCGGTGCAGCTTCTGCTGAAGAAGCGCGTGCTCGCATTGCAGATTCACTGCAAGGCGCACATATGGTGTTCATTACTGCTGGTATGGGTGGCGGTACAGGAACTGGTGCGGCTCCAATCGTGGCTCAAGTAGCTAAAGAAATGGGCATCTTGACTGTTGGTGTCATTAGTAAGCCGTTTGACTTTGAGGGTGTGAAGCGCTTGAAGGTTGCTGAGAATGGTGCTGCAGAGCTCGAGTCATATGTAGATTCATTGATTGTTGTACTTAATGAAAAACTCTTTGAAGTGATGGGTGAAGATGCTGAGTTCGATAAGGCATTTGCATGTGCTGACGATGTATTGCACAACGCAGTTTCTGGCATTGCAGAAATCATCAATGTTCAGGGTTTGATCAACGTTGACTTTGAAGACGTTAAAACAGTCATGGGTGAGCAGGGTAAAGCCATGATGGGAACAGCAACTGTTTCTGGTATGGATCGTGCACGCTTAGCTGCTGAAGCTGCAGTGGCATCTCCATTGCTTGAAGGTGTTGATCTGTCAGGTGCACGTGGCGTGTTGGTAAACATTACTGCTAGCCGTTCATTGAAGTTATCTGAAACTCGCGAAGTGATGGCTGCGATACGTGGTTATGCCGCTGATGATGCAACCGTAATCTTTGGTACTGTTTATGACGAGAGCCTAGGCGACGCCTTACGTGTGACTGTAGTTGCTACTGGTTTGAATAACCCTCAAGCTCGTAAAAACAACCAGCCTGAAGTAGTTTGGAGGCAGGCTACTGGAACTCATGATGCAATGCCAACAATGGCAGACCTCAATAGCTTTGCCCCTGCTAGCGCATCAGCAGCAATGAGCAAGGTAAGCGTGGATTCTGCTTTGAGTACTAGCGCAGGTTTAGCCCTCACTGGAACAGGTAGTGCTCCAGCAATGACAGCTCAACCGGCAAGTAGTGGCATTGACTACAGCCAATATGACTTGCCACGGGTTTTTCGTAGCTCTCGTGAAGCGACTCCTGCGCCTACACTAGGTGCAGATAGCTCTCCTCAAGCTAAATCCATGTTGGATAAAGGGGCTGATTACTATGAAATTCCAGCCTTTTTACGTAAACAAGCAGATTAATTGACTGCTTAATACAATAGGTAATTGCGAAATGCCAGCGCGGCGCCCCTCCGGACGACGAATCCCGCGCTTGCGTTGGCATGCTTACTAACAATTATTTATTGGAGATGACATGATTGCTGTTGGACAAAAATTACCGAACGCTACTCTTTATGAGTTTATGAATGAAGAGACTGAAGGCTGCTCCTTAGGGCCAAATGCTTTTGAAGTTGAGAAGCTAGCCGCTGGAAAAAAGATTGTGTTATTTGCATTACCTGGCGCATTTACACCAACGTGCTCCGCAAAACATGTGCCTGGATATGTTGCGCACTATGATGCGATTAAAGCTAAAGGTGTCGACGAGATTTGGTGTGTTTCTGTAAATGACCCATTTGTGATGGGCGCATGGGGGCGCGATCAAAAGGTTGGAAAAAAGATTCGCATGTTGGGTGACGGCAGTGCTGAGTTCACCAAAAAGCTTGGTTTGGAGTTGGACCTAACTGCCCGTGGTTTTGGTATTCGCTCAGATCGTTATGCCATGATTATTGAAGATGGTGTGGTGAAGTCATTGGATCGCGAAGCTCCTGGTAAGTTTGAAGTTAGTGATGCCGCTTCCATTTTGAAAAAGCTGTAATTCAAATTATTTAAATAACGAATACCCCCTGAATTTAGAAATCAAAACATGATGAAGCAACGCACTATCGCCACTCCGGTTAAGACCGTGGGGATTGGCTTGCACTCTGGTCGTAAGGTGACGATTTCAATTAAGCCTGCGCCAGTAAATTCAGGGGTTCAGTTTGTTAGAGTGGACACGCCCGAGCAGTCGGTTGTGCCTGCAACCGCTTTAGCTGTATGTGATACAAGGCTTGCCTCAGTTATTCAAAAAGATGGCGTTCGCGTATCTACTGTGGAGCATCTACTATCCGCTTGTGCAGGCCTTGGGCTTGATAATTTATTGATTGAGCTTGATGGCGAAGAAGTACCCATCATGGATGGTAGTGCCGCTTCATTCTTATTTTTAATTGAAACTGCTGGCATTGCAGAACAAGATGCGCCACGTCAATTTGTAGTGATTAAAAAGCCAATAGAGGTTCGTGAGGGCGATAAACTTGCGCGCTTAGAACCATTCTTTGGGTTTAAGTTAGATTTCACAATTGACTTTAAGCATCCTGCCGTAGATAAAACTGGTCAACGCTTTGTGGTGGATTTTGCAGAACAAGCCTACCGTAGTGAAATTGGTCGCGCCCGTACTTTTGGTTTTGCGCATGAAGTCGAGGCATTACGTGAGATGGGTCTAGCACGTGGCGGTAGTTTGGACAATGCCATTGTTTTGGATGAGCATCGAATTTTGAATAACGAAGAGCTTCGTTATGAGGATGAGTTTGTGCGCCATAAAATTTTGGATGCAATTGGTGACCTCTACCTCATTGGGCATCCTATTGTTGGCGCTTATGTTGCTGAGAAATCCGGCCACGCCCTCAATAACGCACTATTACGGAAGCTTTTGGAAGACCCAAGTGCTTACGAAATCAGCTCCTTTGCTCAAAATAAGGCTCCTGGAGCCTACTCTCAAGAGAGTCAACCCCTCTTTTTCTAAGTGACCTGAAGTGGTTTTTAGCTACTTTGGTTTGTTTTTGAGCAATTTTTCGATAGAAGAGCGCAGTCCTGAGTCTGGACCTAATTTTTCCAGTAGGGACTCCCAGGACTTTTTGGCGACCTCATTGAGCCCCTTTGGCCTTTCGCGTCGAGCATCTACATGAGGCTTCACTTCCCAAGCGGGTGGCGCCGGTTTTACCCGTACTTTGACTGCCTTACAAGACAGTCCAGATTTTTCTAACTCATTGATTAAGCTAGGTAATATTTGCTGTAAGCGGGTTGCGATACTGGCGCTGTTGACCAGTAAAAACAGTTCATCTTGAGACCCGGAGCGCCATCCTGCCTCTATTTTTGAGCTCAGATGCCCTAATTCGAGCCTAGTTAAGGCTGAGTTAATAATGGTTTTGAGTTTGGCTAGATCCTCAGTTTTGGCCAAAATTCCCCCAAGACCATCAGATTCTCGTAAGTAATCCATCCAGTCATGGGCGGTGCGCTTGCGCGATGGTTTAGGGGCAAAGTTCATAAAAAATGGGGTTACGGGTGATAAACTCAAGGACTTAATTTTCTTCAATATCCCATGGTAATCGGTCTTCTTAAAACCCTGGTCGGCAGTCGCAACGACCGCCTCTTAAAACAGTATCGCAAAGTCGTTGCCAAGGTCGGCGCTTTCGAAGCGAGCCTGCAATCTTTGGATGATGCTGCGCTTGCTGCGAAAACTGCAGAGTTCAAGTCGCGCCTTGCGGCTGGAGAGTCTGTTGACAGCATCGCTGCAGAAGCTTTTGCAGTAGTCCGCGAGGCGAGCACACGCGTCATGAAGATGCGTCACTTTGATGCGCAGATTCTAGGTGGCTTGGCTTTACATCAGGGCAAGATCGCTGAGATGGGTACGGGCGAAGGAAAAACATTAACAGCAACTCTGCCAGTCTATTTAAATGCATTGACCGGTAAGGGTGTGCATGTTGTTACGGTAAATGACTATTTAGCGCAGCGTGATGCCGAATGGATGTCCACTTTGTATAACTTCTTGGGCATGAAGGTGGGTGTAAATTTATCCCAGATGGATCACACCGCTAAGCAAGAAGCTTATGCCGCTGATATTACTTACGGTACCAATAACGAATTTGGTTTTGACTACTTGCGTGACAACATGGTTCAGGATTTGGATCAGCGCGTACAACGTGGTTTAGCTTATGCAATTGTTGACGAAGTCGACTCCATTTTGATTGATGAGGCTCGCACTCCATTAATCATCTCTGGTCAGGCTGAAGATCACACTGATCTCTATATTAAGATTAATGCGCTGCCATCTCATTTAGAGCGTCAAATTGGCGAAGAGAAATCCGATGGCACGGGGGTTGAAAAGCCTGGTGATTACTGGGTGGATGAGAAGTCTCAGCAGGTTTACTTGACCGAACAAGGCCATGATAAGGCTGAGGCAGTATTGGTACAGCTAGGCGCGCTCAATGATGGTAACTCGCTCTATGCGCCGCAAAATATTACTTTGATGCACCACGTGTATGCAGCGTTACGTGCACACTCCCTTTATCACCGTGATCAACATTACGTCGTTCAGAATGGTGAAGTCATCATCGTGGACGAATTCACTGGTCGTTTGATGCAAGGTCGTCGCTGGTCTGATGGATTGCATCAAGCTGTCGAAGCCAAAGAAGGTGTGCAGATTCAGAATGAGAATCAGACTTTAGCTACCATTACATTCCAAAATTATTTCCGTATGTACGGCAAGCTGGCTGGTATGACCGGTACTGCTGATACAGAGGCTTATGAATTTAAAGAAATCTACAACTTAGAAACAGTTGTGATTCCTCCAAACCGTATTAGCCAAAGAAAAGATAAGCAAGATCAGATCTACAAGTCCTCTCGCGAACGTTACGACGCGGTTATTAAAGATATTGAGGATTGCTATGAGCGTGGCCAGCCGGTGTTGGTGGGCACTACTTCGATTGAAAACTCTGAATTGATCGCAAATTTATTGGATCAACGAAAATTGCCGCACCAAGTCTTGAATGCGAAGCAGCATGCTCGTGAAGCAGAAATTATTGCCCAGGCGGGTCGTCCGAAAATGATCACCATCGCCACAAACATGGCGGGTCGCGGTACTGATATTGTTTTGGGTGGCAACGTGGGCAAGCAATCCTCCTTGATTGAGGCTGATGGCGAACTTGGCGATGCTGATAAAGCGGTCAAGATTAAACAATTGCAGGATGAGTGGCAAAGCATTCATGACCAAGTGTTAGCTGCTGGTGGTTTGCATATCATCGGTACTGAACGCCACGAGAGCCGTCGTATTGATAATCAGCTTAGAGGTCGTTCTGGTCGCCAGGGCGATCCAGGATCTTCCCGCTTCTACCTTTCATTGGATGACGCGCTTCTTCGTATTTTTGCCGGTGATCGTTTGCGTGCTGTGATGGATCGACTCAAGATGCCAGATGGCGAGCCGATTGAAGCTGGGATGGTGACTCGTTCGATTGAGTCTGCGCAGCGTAAGGTTGAAGGTCGCAACTTTGATATTCGTAAGCAATTGCTCGAATATGACAACGTTGCCAATGACCAACGTAAAGAAACTTATCGCCTTAGAAATGAAGTGCTTGAGAGCGTTGATATTGGTGACTTGATTGCTAATTTACGCGAAGATGTTTTGCGTTCCGTTTGTTCTATTTATGTTCCTTTGGAGTCGATGGAGGAGCAGTGGGATCTAACTGGTTTAGAAAACATCCTTGCTAACGAGTGGGGCCTTGCGATTGACTTGAGAAATTGGGTTGAAGGTGCGGCGACTATAGATGACGCAGAAATTGTCGATCGTGTATTGGAAGCAGCCAAAGACGCATACGATGCGAAGGTCGAGCTCTCCGGACGTGAATCTTTCGCTAGTTTTGAGCGCTCAGTGCTTTTATATAGCTTAGATAGTCATTGGCGCGAGCATTTAGCTGCTTTAGATCATTTACGTCAAGGCATTCATTTGCGTGGCTATGCGCAGAAGGACCCGAAGCAAGAATATCGCCGTGAAGCCTTTGAGTTATATGGTGAATTACTCAATATCATTAAGAATGATGTTGTGAAAAGCATCATGACCGTACAGATTCGTAGTGCGAGCGAGTTAGATCAAGCTGCTGAGTCAATGAATGATGATTTGGCAAAGCTCTCGGACGTTCAGTATCAACACGCTGATCCTGAGAAAGAGGTTGCTGGGTCAACAGGCGATCGTGGTGCAGCTATTGATATTCAGCCAGCAGCCCCTCGAACTGGACCAAAGGTTGGCCGTAATGACCCTTGCACTTGCGGTAGCGGCAAGAAGTATAAGAATTGTTGTGGTGCATTGGCTTGAGTCATCATTCTCACGTCATAGTGCTTAAATGGCTCAGATTTATCTGAGCCATTTTTTCTTGGTGGAATCCCTAATCATCATATTCCCCTTAGATTCTGTGGATCTGTCATGATTTGTAAGTGGAAAAATATTGGTCTTATTTTTAAAATTCTTAAATCTAACTAAGGGGGCGTTATGGCCGTGTCTTTTACTCTCAATGGTAAGTCTGTTAATTTCGATGGAGATCCTGAAACACCGATTCTCTGGGTCTTACGAGATCATTTAGACGTGACGAGCCCAAAGTATGGCTGTGGTGCAGGACTATGTGGGGCATGTACCGTTCACTTAGAAGGTGCCGCCATACGCTCTTGCTCCACCCCTGTGTCCGCTGCAGGTGGTAAGTCAGTTACCACTCTAGAGGGTTTGACTGCAAAAGTTGGCAAAGCATTACAAGATGCTTGGATCGAGTTTGATGTGCCTCAGTGTGGATATTGTCAGACCGGGCAAATGATGTCTGCGGCGGATTTATTGGCAAAGAAAAAACAGCCTAGTAGCGACGATATTAAAAATGCTATGAGCGGAAATATTTGTCGGTGCGGCACTTATTCTCGTATTGAAAAAGCTGTCAAACGTGCTGCAGATAAATTGGCATAAGGGATAAGAATCATATGAAAACTCAGTCTTTAAAAAATAGCAGTCGTCGTCAATTTATTCAGCACAGCGCTGCTCTTGGTGGTGCCTTTGTGATCGGAATGCATCTACCGTTGGCAAGTGAGGCCGCTGTTGGGGATGCTACAAAGCCTGCCTTAGCAAACGCCTGGGTAAAAATTACCCCAGATAATCAAATTACCCTCATTTGTGCTCGCTCCGAGATGGGTCAGGATGTATATACCTCCTTGCCAGCTTTGTTGGCCGAGGAATTAAATTTACCTCTCTCCATGATTCGGGTTGAGATTGCTGGAGTTGCTCCTGTTTATATCAATACGATGTTGGGTGGCCAAATTACCGGGGGTTCAACTTCAGTGCGCGAAGCATTTGATAAGTTAAGAACCGCTGGTGCTGCAACTCGTATCGTCCTGGTGCAGGCTGCAGCTCAGCGTTGGAATGTTTCAGTTGCTGACTGTAAGGCTATGAATGGCAAAGTAACGCATTCAAGTGGCAAGTCAGCTACTTATGGTGAGTTAGCTGCAGATGCTTCTAAGTTAGCCCTCCCAGAAAAGCCAGCACTGAAGTCACCTGCGAATTTTATGGTGATTGGCAAAGAAACTATGCGTCGCTTAGATACACCTAGCAAAGTTGCTGGCAAAGCAGTTTATGGAATCGACGTCAAGATTCCGGGAATGGCGATTGCATCTTTAGCGCAATGTCCCGTCATTGGAGGTACTCCTACGTCATTCGATGCTTCAGTTGCAATGAAGGTGTCCGGAGTCATTAAAGTGGTGCAAATTTCGGATGGTGTTGCGGTATTAGCTAAAGATTTTTATGCAGCGCGCAAGGGTAGGGATGCACTCAAAATTGTTTGGAGTGAAGGCTCCAACGCGAACCTCAGCAATGCTGTTGTTCGTAAGTCTTTAGAAGACGGTTTATCTAAAAAAGGTGCTGTGATTAAAACGGTGGGCGATCCTAACGCTGCCGTTGCTAATGGCAAGCAGCTTAGTGCCCAATATTTTTTGCCATACCTAGCCCACTCCACTATGGAGCCTGTGAACTGTTCGGCTGATGTGTCTAATGGCAAATGCAGAATTATTGGACCAATTCAGTTTCAGCAGGGTGGGCAGGCTGTGGCTGCGGCTGCAGCCGGCGTTAAGCCGGAAGACGTCACGATTGAAACCACCTTTCTGGGTGGTGGATTTGGTCGTAAGCTGGAGTTGGACTTCATTCGTCAGGCTGCTGAAATTTCTAAAGCAGCTGGAATGCCAGTCAAGATGCTCTGGACTAAGGAGGATGACATTACCCATGACTTCTATCGCCCTATGAGTGTCCATAAGGTAGATGGGATTTTGGGCGCCAATGGTCAGCTCGCTTCCTTGAAAGCCAAAATGGTTTCTCAATCGGTCACTGCACGAGCATTTCCTGGTTTTGTGAAGGATGGTTTTGATCCATTCATGGTTGAAGGTTCTAACAATATTACTTACGAAATACCCAATCTAGAAATCACTAACGTGATTACGGATACTGGACTTCGAGTGGGGTATTGGCGCTCGGTCAGTAATGCGCTCAATGCATTTGCAATTGAGAGTTTTGTGGATGAGGCTGCTAAAGCTGCTGGCAAAGATCCTGTTGCTTATCGGATGGCATCTTTAAGCAAACACCCTCGTGCCAAGGCCGTCCTAGAGTTGGCTGTGAAAAAGTCTGGGTACGTCCCCGGTAGCAAACGTTTTGGTGTTGCGCAGATGGAGTGTTATGACACCTATTCTGCTTGCATACTTGAATTGGATCCTGCGGCCAAGGATACAAAGGTTAAGAAAATTACTTTCGTATCTGACTGTGGAATTACAGTGCATCCTGACCAAGCTAGAGCACAGCTTACTGGTGGTGTGATTTATGGCTTGAGCGCTGCCTTAAGCAATGAAATCACGATTGAGAATGGCCGAGTTCAGCAGAATAACTTCAATAACTACCCTAGCTTGCGACAAAATCAAGTGCCTGTAGTGGAGGTGCATTTGGTGCCGAGTCAGGAGAAGCCCGGTGGCTTGGGTGAGGTTGGGGTGCCTTTAGTGGCTCCAGCTCTTGTAAATGCAATTGCTGCATCAACTGGCAAGCGGATTCGGGAGTTGCCAATCAAGGCATAGCATTGATAAAGAGGAAGAACCAAATACAGCGCGTCCAGAAGGCGCGCTTTATTTTTGGGCCTCATCTACAATTATCAGACTATGACTGTTAACTTACCTCTCCCCCTAAAATCCGAGCTCAAGCCTGTTAAAGGCTTTGAGATGGGTATCGCCGAAGCTGGCATTAAAAAGGCAAATCGCAAAGATTTACTAGTCATGACATTAGCTCCCGGCTCGCAGGTGGCTGGCGTTTTTACTTTAAATCGCTTTTGCGCTGCTCCAGTGCAAGTTTGTCGCGAGCATTTAGCGCAAGAAGGTCGCAATGGCGAAATTCGAGCCCTGGTGGTCAATACTGGCAACGCCAATGCTGGGACCGGTGAATCTGGTATGAAGCATGCCTTAGAGACTTGCGCCGCATTGGCTAAAGATCTCAATCTGCATCCAGAGCAGATTCTGCCTTTTTCAACCGGCGTAATTCTTGAGCCGCTTCCGATTGAAAAAATTATTAGTGCTTTGCCAAGGGCGGTAGCAAACCTAGGTGAGGACAATTGGTTAGATGCGGCGCAAGCCATCATGACCACTGATACTCAGCCTAAAGCCGCTTCAGCGACCGTGCAAACACCTGCTGGGCTGGTAACTATGACTGGTATTTGCAAGGGGGCCGGCATGATTCACCCCAATATGGCAACCATGTTGGGATTTATTGCTACTGATGCTAGATTTGCTCCTGGGCTCTTGGGCAAACTTACCCGTGAGATCGCTGACCTCTCCTTTAATGCCATCACCATTGATGGTGATACATCTACTAACGACTCTTTCATCATCATGGCTACTGGCCAGTCGGCAGTGCAGGTTACATCGGCGAATGATCCTGTTTATGCAATCTTGCGAGATGCATTAATTGCCCTTGCTAGAAAGTTGGCGCAAATGATTGTGCGTGATGGTGAGGGCGCAACTAAATTTATGACGATTGAGGTTGTTGGTGGCAAGACCCAGGAGGAGTGTCGATTGGTTGCCAAGGCGGTTGCGCATTCACCTTTGGTTAAAACCGCCTTTTTCGCTAGCGACCCTAACTTAGGACGCATCCTTGCAGCAATTGGCTATGCGGGTATCGCCGATTTAGATGTGAATCATGTGCAAATGTGGCTTGGTGATGTTTGGGTTGCAAAAGATGGTGGCCGTAATCCTGATTACCAAGAGGCCGATGGCCAGCGGGTAATGCAGGCTCCTGAAATCACTGTGAAGATTGACTTGGGCCGCGGGAATGAAACTCAGACTATGTGGACTTGTGATTTATCGCATGATTACGTATCCATTAATGCGGATTACCGCTCATAACAGATTGCTCAAAATATGAATGAAAAATTAGATCGTCTTCTCGATCATCTCGATACCTTTTTACCAAAGCCCTTAACGCAAGAGCAGTGGAAGTCTTCAACAGCATTCAGATGGCGTCGGCGCGACAGTATTTTTGGCAGCATTGGATTTTTGCAGCCAGTAAAGCATGTAGCCGATATTACTTTTGAAGATTTGCAGAATATCGATCGTCAGCGTGATGCAATACGTGACAACACAAAAAACTTTATTCAAAAAAAGCCTGCTAACAATATTTTATTGACTGGTGCCAGGGGAACTGGAAAGTCCTCATTAATCAAGGCGAGTTTGCATGAGTTTGCCAGTCAAGGCTTACGCCTTGTTGAGGTTGAAAAAGAATATTTGGCTGATTTGGCGGATATTACTGAGCTTTTAGCTGAGCGCCCAGAGCGCTTCATTATTTTTTGCGACGATTTGTCGTTTGAGGATGGTGAGTCTGGCTACAAAGCAATGAAATCAGCCTTAGATGGCTCTGTTTCAGCTCAAGTCGACAATATTTTGATTTACGCCACCTCTAATCGCCGTCATTTATTGCCCGAGTATATGAAGGATAACGAGGGTTATGTACATGGCGACGATGGTGAAATTCATCCTGGAGAAGTTGTTGAGGAGAAGATCTCTTTATCAGAGCGCTTTGGTCTTTGGCTATCTTTCTATCCGCCAAAACAAGACGAATATTTAGCAATCGTGGCGCATTGGTTGCAACATTTTGGTTTGAGTGCTGCGCAAATTGAATCAGCACGTTCAGAAGCATTGGTATGGGCGTTGGAGCGTGGCTCAAGATCAGGTCGCGTTGCTTGGCAATTTGCTAAGCATTGGGCGGGCTCAAAGTCTTAAGATAGTTAATTGATGAGTGAAATTCAGCGCCCCATTACCGTTGTTGCCGCAGGAATATTAATTGATTCCGAAGGCCGCTATCTCTTAGGGCAAAGACCAGAAGGTAAACCTTACGCTGGTTACTGGGAAGTTCCCGGTGGAAAAGTTGAAAAAGGGGAAACAGTTTTTCAGGCACTGCAACGCGAGTTGAAAGAAGAGCTTGGTATTGATATTGGCTCTAGCGAAGAATTAACTGTTCTAGAGCATGACTATCCACACGCATATGTTCGTCTGTATGTCAGCATTATTCGGGACTGGTCAGGGACTCCCACGGGTTGTGAAGGGCAAGCCTTATCTTGGGAGTCGATGACTGCAGAATCACCTAGCGTAGAACCTTTACTGCCAGCCGCCTGGCCAATGCTGGAGTGCCTTAGACGGTCTTTAGCTTAAAGCTGGCAGAGGGTGAGTTTGAATGGCACATCTGCATTTACCAGCTGTGCTTTTTTATCCCGCTCAGACCTTAAGAAGCGTACAGAGAGTAAATATTTGTTGGCGCTAATTTCTGAAAATAAAGCATCATCTTCAACAGCAATGCGCATTAATTGGTAAACCTTTCCAGAGGGTGCCTGCTGAAAAGATCCATTGTGTGCGACCACATCTTTAGCTTCGCCTGATTGACGTAGCAGTCTTAAAAATAACTGACATGCTTCATGCCATGGTAAGAGTGGAGCGATATATTTTTCTAGAAGCTCACGACGTTCAGATGTGGGGCTATTTTTCCAGGCGTGATAACTTGGTAAATCAATCGGGCTAGTACCGCCTGGAATATTCAATCTAGTGCGAATAGCATTTAACCATTCACTTTCCGTGATAGCTGAATTTGGTCTTCCTGCTGATTGATTGATACTGCTAGCAACGGAATCAATTTCAGAGAGGGTTTGGCTGAGCGCTTCTTGATCCACTTTTTGTGATGACTTCAAACCATTGAGTGCATATTTTTGACGCTCAAATTCTTTGAGTAAGAGAGACTTGATATCACCACGAGCGCCAATATCGCCAAGATCAAACAATATAGAGATGGCATTGTGATGTAACTCAGGATCATCCGAGCGGACAAAGTGGTTAAAGCGGGCGAACAAATACTCCAGCCGAAGCATGCTTCGAACTAATTCATTGAAGGGGTATTCGTAGACAATCACAAGCCCATATTCTATGACGAACTGGTGCGATCTTTCTGAATCTGCAGGATTTTTTGGTGCAACTCTAAAACTTGAGCCTGTAAGTCGTTCAAGCTGCCTTGGTTTTCAATGACCATATCTGCATGGCTAATGCGCTCTTGTCTACTGGCTTGAGCCTTAAGAATTCTTTCGACCTCATTCCGGGGTAATTTGCTGCGGTGCATCACCCGCTCAATTTGGCGCTCCTCTGGGCAGTCAACCACTACAAGGTAATCGAGTAGGGATGACCAGCTCCCGGATTCAATTAACAAGGGAACTACAAAAACAAGGTAAGGAGCCTGTTCTTTTATGAGCCCATTGGCCTGCCGAATGGTTTCTTCCCGAATGAGGGGGTGGGTGATTGCCTCTAATACTTTTCTTGCATCGGGATCGGCAAATACAAGTTTGCGCATTTTGGCTCTATCGAGCGCCCCGCTCGAGTCAATAAATTCTGGGCCAAACTGTTTTTGAATCAATGGAATTGCTACTCCATTTGGAGCGGTGATTTGATGGGCTATCAGATCGGTATCGACAATACCCGCACCCAATTGAGCAAGTTGATCGCTGACAGCGGTTTTCCCAGAGCCAATGCCACCAGTAAGGCCTAGAAAGAGCGCATGCCCTTTAAGTGCGCCTAGAGTAGCTTGTTCAGAAGGAGGGTTTGTAGGGTCTGTGGCCATAACAACTCAATGATGCCAGCAATAGCAAGAAAAGGGCCAAACGGAAAGGCTGAACGATGATTTTGTTTATTCAACTGCAGCCAGATGATGCCGCCAATCAGGCCCGTCAGAGATGCCATGAGCAGAAGACTGGGTAATGTGAACCAGCCAAGCCAAGCCCCCAAGGCCGCCAACAGCTTGGCATCCCCCATTCCAATGCCATCTTGCTTTTTGGCTAGTCGGTATAGAAGATTTGTGAGCCAAAGAAAGGTATAGCCTAGTATCGCCCCAAGGATCGAGTCTTGAAAAGAAATGAAGCCTTGCTTTGAAAGGCCATTAAACAATAGACCCAGCAAGATGAGCGGCAGAGTGATGACATCAGGCAGGCGAAAGGTGCGTAAATCGAAATACGCTAAGTACAACAAGACCGCTATCAGACATATGCGGACCCAATCAAGTAAAACAAAATGACCCATTAAACAATCTGTCCTAGGTTAAAGATGGGGAGATATAGGATTATGACTAGACTTCCAATAATGAGTCCAACAATAATAATCAATAAGGGTTCCAAGCTTTGACTTAAGGTATTGAGTCGATTGCTTAATTGAGACCCCAATACCGAGGCGCGTCTTTGCAACATTTGGGCAAGCGCACCACTCTCTGATGCTATTCGTAATAATTGCAGTGTTTCAAGATCAAATAGTAAGTGCTTGGGGTCTGCTCTCACGATTGCATCTCCGAGAGGCCAGCCGCGGGTCAAGTGTTTAAATATATCTGCGCTGAAATCATGGCTGAGCCAGTGGTTGGATGATTGTGCAGTAACCCTCAATGCATCTGGAAGAGGTAATCCAGACATCAGGAGATGGCCTAATGTCCGGCACCAGTAGGTAAGGGTTGCTAATCTGAGAAGCTGTCCAATCATTGGTATAGAGAAACTCAGTCGGTCGCAATATTTTTGTAGCTTAGGCAGTTTGGACCATGTGATCCCAAAGAGCATAAAGAAGCTGGCTAGTGCTATGGAGATAACAATATAGAACTCCTCAAGCCAAGACGATACTTGAATTAATGCTTTGGTTGGTGCTGGCAACTCCGCTTGAAAATGAGCAAAAACATCTTTGAAAACTGGCACGACCCAAATCATCATCACAATGACTAGAAGGCAAGAGCTAGCTAAGGTGATGGTGGGATAACTCATCGCTTGTTGAATTTTCTGACGTAATTCAATTTGCGCTTCTAGTTGCTGACAAATTGTCTTTAGCGCTAAATTAAAGTCGCCAGTGCGCTCACTAACGCGAACAAGATTAATAAACTCCATTGAGAATAAATTTGACTGAGAACGCAAGCATTGAGAAAAACTTTCCCCCTTTTTGAGTTGCGTATAAAGGCTGCTCACCCAAGGAAGCCAAGCCTTTGGAGCAGTTGAATAAATGAGTTCAATCCCATTTAAGAGAGGTAGCCCTGCCTCTAGTAATGTTAAGAGTTGCTCGGCAAAATGGAGTTGATCCTGCTTGCTTAATGCCATGTGCCCACTTCTGCATCTAGAGCCGCTTGACTAATAAGGCCTGCTTGCATATGAATGAATCCAGCATCCCTCATTCTGATGTATGGGGCAGATGGGTTAAATAAATGGGCCTTGCCTAATACCTCATGAACTCCAATGCGCCCAAGGCAACCACTTCCTTTGCAGTTTGAGCATTGCACGTTATTGCCCGCCTTAAATCCGAGGCATTGAGAGCATGTTTTTCGCACCAGTCGCTGTGAACTGACGCTTAATAGGCAAGACTTAAGAGACTCTTGATCAATTCCCAGATTGTTAAGTCTTGGAACCGCTCCACACGCATTGCGGGTATGTAATGTGCTCAGTACGAGATGCCCAGTTTGTGCTGCCTGAATGGCGAGCTGGGCTGTAGCAGCATCTCGGATTTCTCCAATCATGATGACGTCGGGATCTTGCCGAAGAAGGGCGCGAATAATGGTTGGAAAATCTAAGCCCGCCCGCGGGTGATATGCCACTTGATTGACTCCGGCGAGACGAATTTCAATGGGATCCTCGATGGAGCAAAGATTGCGATGATTTTGATTGAGTTGATGCAGGCAGCTGTATAGCGTTCGAGTCTTGCCGCTCCCAGTGGGCCCTGTTACTAAGATCAGCCCATTGGATTGAGAAAGGGCTTGTTGGAATATTTCGAGCTGTTCTGAGAGTAGGCCAATCTCTTGAAGATCAAGCTCCTCAACGCAGCTGGGCAATATGCGGACGACGGCCTTTTCTCCATGTAGCGTTGGCAAAATTGAGACCCGGCAATCAATGTTGGGTTTAGAAAAGTTATGGCCAATACAAAGGCGCCCATCTTGCGGAAGGCGTTTTTCGGCAATATCTAAACGAGCCAGAACTTTGATGCGTGTGATGAGGCGGTCATGAAATTCAATCGGGTAATGCGACTGTATTTGTAGCAAACCATCGACCCGAATGCGGATGAGAGTGGCTTGTGTCCCAGCCTCTATGTGAATATCACTCGCTCTGGCATCTAGGGCATACGTGGCGATCTCATACCAAGTGCGAATGATGAGGGAGTCATCAGTAGCAATGCTCAATCTTGCTCTTGAGTTGAAACGTTGGGGCGATAAAGTTTCACAGTTTTTACGCCATGCTCATCAAACTGGACTATTTCCATGACGATGCCAGCAATCCGAATACTCACATCATGATCAGGAATGGCCTCGAGCTTCTCGAGAATAAGTCCGTTTAAAGTGCGTGGGCCATCTAGAGGAAGGTTAAGGTTAAGTAGGCGATTGAGATCTCGTAGCGAGGCACTACCCGTTGCTAGATAAGTGCCATCAGCCAGCCAGCGAGGATCAGTTGAAAGGCTTGAGAAGGACGTGGTGAATTCGCCAATAAGTTCTTCCACAATATCTTCAAAGGTCACCAAGCCCAGAACTTCACCGTACTCATTCACAACCAAACTTAAGCGCTGTTGGTTGTCTTGGAAAAATTGCATTTGCTGTAGAACCGGTGTGCCACTTGGAATGAAATAGGGCTCATTCAAAAGCACCCTAAAGTCTTCATGCTTGAGGTCTGTATCGCCCAATAGGGATAAAGCCTTCTTAACCGAAAGGATTCCGACAATGCGTTCAGAATCACCATCGCAAACGGGTAATTTATTGTGATAGCAGGTTTCTAATTGCTGGACCACTTCATCAATCGGTCTTGAGAGGTCCAAAACCTCAATCTTCGATCTTGGCGTCATCACATCATCAACCGTAATATTTTCTAAATTGAATAGGTTGAGCAAGATGTTGCGATGATGATTGGAGACAAAGCGGTTTGACTCCAAAACAAGGCTGCGTAATTCTTCCTTGCTCATCGCCCTACTATCTGAGGAGGATTGCAGGCCAGATACCTTCATCAGACCAGAAACAAAGCTATTGATGAACCAAAGTAATGGCTTCAATACAAAAGTGAGGGGCAAAATAAACCAGCCTACATTGGCAGCAATCTTTTCGGGAAAGGCAGCACCAATGACTTTAGGGGTAATCTCACTAAAGATGATGATGAGTAGGGCAACCACTAGAGTGGCAATCGAGAGTACGAAGCCGCTGTCACCAAAAATATGCAGAGCAATACCGGTTACCAAAATAGGCAAAACCGTATTGATGAGGTTATTCGAAATCAGCAGTACCGATAGTAATGAGTCAATGCGCTTTAAGAGCCTTTCAGCTAGCGCTGCTCCTGTGTTGCCACCATTAGCCATTGCACGTAGGCGATGGCGATTCGAGGACAGCATGCTCGTTTCTGCCATCGAGAAAAAGCCCGATAGCGCAAGTAAAAATAGGACTAGAGCAACTTGGCCATAAAAGGGCCAATCGTCAAAAAAGGTGTCCATGAGGTCTGCCTGAAAAAAGTAAGGATGAGTCAATATAGCAAAGTGGCATTTCTCAAGCTATAGCTATGAAATAAAAGACTGTCATCCCTATTGTGTATTTATGTGAGAATTACTTTATATGGCTTTCTCACCAACCCCTTTGAGCGCAAATAGGGCTAGCTACTCTGTTATTGCGGCACCTTTCGGGTGTCTGGGCATTTTGACGGAATTGGTGGAGGGTAGTCTGATGCTTTCTAGAATTGATTATTTGCCTGCTAATACAGCTTTAATCACACCGCAGAATAACTTGGCCAAAGAAGTTGTAAGACAGTGCAGGGCGTACTTTAAGGATCCCCATTGGCACTTTGACTTACCTACTAAGCCAGCGGGCACCGAGTATCAGCGAAAAGTCTGGGCCAGTATTCAAGATATACCTGCAGGTAAAACCAAAACCTATGGCGAATTAGCCAAGCAAATCAAGAGTGGGGCACGTGCAGTAGGAACAGCATGCGGTGCTAATCCCTACCCCTTAATCGCGCCTTGCCATCGAGTGATATCAGCTCAGGGAGTAGGAGGCTTCATGAAAGAAAACTCCCCTGGCTTATATCGCCAAATTAAGCTTTGGCTCTTAAGGCACGAAGGCGCCCTTTAGCAGTACTTATTGAGAAAGCGATTTACTGCTGATAAAGAAAAAAGCCCTCATCAATATATCGCTTTTAACAGCCCATTTTGTAAAACCATAGAAAGTCATTACGGCATTCCTGGAGAGTTTCACTTCATCCTTGCTATCAAACTCTTTTCGATTGGCAATCTTAGAAAGAGTCATGACAGCCAAACCAAACGCCAAGAAACAAAAACGTCGCATTCCCTGATCTTGTTTTGGAATTAGCAGAATGTAATTGAGAGAGTCTTGGAGTTTTTGGTAAGCAATTTTCAAAAGGTCTGCCTGACTTACATCGGCTGGCTTCCAGGACACTCCGCGAGCCTTATCCTCTGGGGAGTCTTTGAGGATATTAGTCATTTGCAGAGCTTGTCCGAATGCAATTGCTAAATCTTCATGCCCAGCCATCTGCACTTTAAAAGCGTGAGAATAGTTACTAAAGATGGTTGTTAGTAGTTCTCCAACTACGCCAGCAACTACATAGCAATACTCTTCAAACTCCGCTAGGTTTTGCAGGCCATGTTGATTTTGTTTTCCATGGAAATACGACATTCCTTGGGACATGATCGAAATACAACGACTTACGGCCTCTTGATCTTTACTTGAGCAAGTATGCAAAATGCGCAGAATAGTTGGCGTATGCGCAATTAAATCCAACTCATCCTGATTGTTGTAATTCTTGAGCGCATCCAGGCAGGGCTCTACAAAAGTTTCTACAGGCGCTTTCTCTAGTACCGCATTCAAAAAGAGGGCCGAGAGCGATTGCTTGGTCTGTGTATTTAAGTCAGCGGCATCCTCAATGGTGTCGACTATGCGGCAGAGTAAATAGGTATTGCCGACTACTTTTTCAATGTTAGGGGGTAACAAAGGAATAGTGAGGGCAAAAGTACGTGATACGGACCCCAGAATGGCTTTTTGGTATGCCAGATCTTCAGATAGGTTGGATAGGCTAGACGAAGGGTTTTGTTTGCGAGGTCTCACTCTTGAATTATGTCAGACCAATGCATATTACGAGGTGCTCCAATCCGGTTCTTTTTGCTAACTGTCAAAAGTGACAAGGCAATATAATTTCATCAAATTTCAGAAGGAGTATTCGGGCGTGCTCATTTGGTTTGTCATTATTTACTGGGTTATCTCAGTTGGCATTGGCCTATGGGCAGCCCTACGGGTTAAAAATACTGCTGACTTTGCTGCGGCAGGTCACAGCCTGCCATTACCAGTTGTGACCGCCACTGTATTTGCGACCTGGTTTGGCTCTGAAACTGTTTTAGGTGTACCGGCTACTTTTCTAAAAGAGGGCTTGGGGGGAGTGGTTGCAGATCCCTTTGGCTCCTCCCTTTGTTTAATTTTGGTAGGACTCTTCTTTGCCCGCCATCTTTATAACCGCCGAATGCTCACTATCGGTGATTTTTTTCGTGAGAAGTATGGCCGTACGGTTGAGGTTCTAGTAACCCTGTGTATCGTGGTTTCTTACTTGGGTTGGGTTGCTGCACAAATTAAAGCGTTGGGTCTGGTATTTAATGTTGTTTCCGAAGGAAGTATTTCTCAGACCGGCGGCATGTTGATTGGCGCTGCTAGCGTATTGATTTATACCCTATTCGGCGGAATGTGGTCTGTTGCTATTACGGACTTCATTCAGATGATCATTATTGTGGTCGGCATGCTCTATATCGGTGGTGAGATGACCTCGCAGACTGGCGGTATTGGCGTGGTGATTGAGCATGCAGCCGCTGCTGGCCTGTTTAGTAACTTTTGGCCTGATATGAATTTGGCTTCGATCTTGGGCTTCGTTGCAGCCTTGTGCACCATGATGCTGGGCTCTATTCCGCAACAAGACGTCTTTCAGCGCATTACATCATCCAAGAATGTCAACATTGCCGTTCAAGCAGCTTTGTTAGGCGGTGTGCTCTATTTTATTTTTGCGTTTGTGCCTATGTATTTGGCTTACTCAGCAACACTAATTAGTCCGGATTTAGTAAAGGAATATCTCACCACCGATCCGCAAATGATTTTGCCTAAATTAATTCTCAATCACGCCCCTTTAATTGCTCAAGTAATGTTCTTTGGCGCCTTACTCTCGGCTATCAAGAGTTGTGCCAGTGCAACCTTATTAGCGCCATCAGTAACTTTTGCAGAAAATATTGTGCGCGGCTTTTTTAAGCATTTATCTGATCAAGATTTACTCAAAGTCATGCGGATTACGGTTTTATGTTTTGCGGTAGTGGTCACTTTCTTTGCAGTGAACTCAGAGCTGTCTATTTTCAAGATGGTGGAGAGCGCTTATAAGGTGACTCTCGTCGCTGCATTTGTGCCACTAGCGTTTGGGGTGTACTGGCCTAGAGCCAATTCCTTGGGTGGGTTATTGGCTGTAGTTGGAGGCTTAACTATCTGGATCAGTTGTGAGATTTTGGCCCCGAATGCCATTTTGCCGCCCCAATTGGCCGGTCTATTTGCCAGCATCGCCGGCATGATTTTAGGTAGCCTCGTACCGAAAGACTCATTAAAAGCTGTTTAGGGCATGATCTGCTTAAAAATGATGCAATTAAGAATATATTGCACCGCAAAATGTTCTCCTCTAATATGACAGTAATACAAAATTTTTTATTCTTATGGGGTTCCTATGAAAATCTGTGTGATCGGCGGGGGTGGCGCCATTGGCGGCTACTTAGCTGTCATGTTGGCACGAGCGGGCAATGAGGTAACGGTAGTTGCGCGTGGTGCCACGTTGGCTGCAATTAAAGAGCGTGGCCTAGCTTTAATTATGGATGACCAACCAGAGCCTTTGGTTGCGCAAGTTAAAGCAGTGGAAAAAATTCGTGATGCCGAGACTCCTGATGTTGTGATTCTTGCGGTGAAGGCTCATCAAGTAGAGCCGATCATTGATGATTTGGCGGCCATCATGGGTCCCGAAACTATTTTGATTCCAATGCAGAACGGAATTCCTTGGTGGTATTTCCAGAAGTTGAGCGGCGAGTATCAAGATCATTCAGTGGAAACGGTCGATGCTGGCGGTATTGCGAAGAACGCTATTAATCCAAATAACATTATTGGTTGTGTAGTCTATCCAGCAACCTTTACTCAAGCCCCTGGTGTGATTCGCCACGTTGAGGGCAATCGCTTCCCGTTGGGCGAGTTAGACGGCAAGACAACTGAGCGTATTCAAAAAATGTCTGAGATGATGGGCGCGGCTGGATTTAAGTCACCTATTTTGGATGACATTCGCTCTGAGATCTGGCTCAAGCTCTGGGGCAATATGACCTTCAATCCAATCAGCTCGCTGACGCATGGCACCTTGGAAGGTATCTGCCAATATCCATTAACGAAAGAATTGGCGCGCAACATGATGGCTGAAGCTCAGACTATTGCTGAGAAGTTGGGCGTCACTTTCCGTGTAGATATTGAGCGTCGTATTGCTGGTGCTGAGAAAGTGGGTAAGCACAAAACTTCCATGTTGCAGGACCTGGAAGCTGGTCGTAGCTTAGAGATTGATGCTTTGTTAGGCTCAGTCATTGAGCTTGGCAAGATTACTCAAACTCCAACCCCTTGCTTAAATACGGTATTTGCTTTGACTAAATACTTGGATGAAAACGTCCAAGCCTCTAAAGGTAGTTTGGCATTGCCATCAGTATCTGGTTATTAAGTAATAAAACTTCAGCATTAAAAAACCCTTGCTACTTAACATAGCAAGGGTTTTTATTTTTGGGGCGAGAGCTTATTCGAAACGATTATCAAGGCGTCCAACGCCATCAATAATGATGCTGACATTGCTGCCGGGTTTCATGGAGCCAACGCCAACGGAGGTGCCGCAGGCAATGATGTCTCCTGGCGAGAGTGGCACGTCTTGAGAAATTAAGCTCACTAGCTTTGCTGGAGAGAAAATCATGTCTGCAATAGGGTAGTTTTGACGCTCTTGATCATTCAGAATTGTCTTGATCGTTAACTTGCTCGGATCTACATCGGTAGTGATGTAAGGACCAAATACGCCAAAGGTATTAAAACTCTTTGAGCGAGTCCATTGTGCATAGCCAGGATCGCGGTTCAGGATTTCAATAGCGGTGACATCGTTGATGCAGGTGTAGCCAAAAATGGCTTTAGCTGCCTCTGCCTCTTCAACCTCATGACAGTGCTTGCCAATCACAATACCAAGCTCCCCTTCGTAAACAACTTTTCCTGAGTAGGATTTGGGTGTGCGAATCACTTGGTTGGCCGCTAAGAAAGAGTTGTTCCCCTTCAGGAAATAAAGCGGTTCTGCAGGTACGGCATGTTCAAGCTTGGTTACTAATGCATGGAAGTTATCAACCATGGCAACCATCTTAGAAGGAGTGCATGGAATATCAATGGTCACATCGGCTAGTTTGAGAGTTTCACCGGTGGCCTTAGGCCCTTTAAATAAATCACCCTCATACACGGCGATTTGGTCGCCCTGCACTTGTCCCAACCCACTTTTTCCTTGATGCTGAAATCTAAGCCACTGAGCCATAATAAGTTCCTATGAAGTTATATATTTGATATGCAATATCTTACAGGGATGAATTGATGCCAAAGACTTCTGAGTTCATATTTGCACCGGAACAGGATCAGCCGATTCGCTATATGGAGCGTACCCGTAGTTACTACTTGGGTTTGGGCTATGAGAATCCTTATGTATGGGCCCACTACATTGATGTGCCATTTACCCTGCTCAGAAAGCCACTTACGCAGTCTGTATTGGGTTTAATTACTACGGCTGTTCCGTATGATCCCGACAAGGGGCCCCAAGGCCAAGGCGCACCTTATAACGCTGCAGCCAAGTTTTATCAGCCATATCAACAATCTATAGATGAAAAGTATGATTTGCGCATTGCCCATGTAGGGATTGATCGCAAGAATGCCAATATGGAAGACAGCGGCTGCTGGTTTCCGCTGGCAGCTGCGAAGCGAGCGGTGGCAGCAAATAAATTGGGGGCAGTTTCACCGCATTTTTATGGGTTACCGACTAATCGGAGTCAACGCCATACTTTAGAAATGGATGCGCCTCGTATTTTAGAAATGCTCAAAGCTGATGGGGTGGATGTGGCGGTATTAGTTCCGAATTGTCCGATATGTCACCAGAGTCAAAGCTTACTAGCGCGGTATTTAGAAGCTGCAGGAATTTCAACCGTCGTGATGGGTGCGGCTAAAGATATTGTTGAGTATTGTGGTGTGCCAAGACTTTTATTCAGTGATTTTCCGTTAGGTAATGCCGCTGCAAAACCCCATGATGCCGCTTCGCAAGATCTCAATTTCGAGCTGGCATTGCGCCTACTTGAGTCCGCGCCAGCGCCACGCACAACCGTTCAATCACCATTGATCTGGTCGGTCGAGCCATCGTGGAAATTAGATTATTCGAATTTAGAGCAGCTATCTCCGCAAGAAATTGCACGCTTGCGTGAAGAGGCCGAGCAGGTGCGGATTGCTGCACGTGAACTCAGAGTCAATACTTTAGGAGCTTAAGTTTGTCTCGTCAAAGAGTAAGTGCATAGCGCTGCTAGTGCTTTACTGGCTTCGTTTGCGGGGAAATCATGCAAGCAAGCCAAAGCTAAATCTGCTTCACGTTTAGCCGCTGCTTGCGTGTAATCTAGCGCACCAGAGTGTTGTACGGCAGCCAGAATTTGCGTAAAGACATCATCTGGTAAGTCTTGGTTTTGCTCAATTGCCGCACGCACCAACAGACGTTCTTCGTTACTACCATTTTCTAGCAAGTAAATCAGTGGGAGCGTTGGTTTGCCTTCGCGCAGATCATCGCCAGCATTTTTCCCCATCTGCGCAGCGTTAGCAGTGTAGTCAAGCAAGTCATCCATCAACTGAAAAGCAGTACCAATGTGACGTCCAAATGCAGCGGCTTGTTCACGTTGGGAATCTGTTGCGCCAGCCAAGATTGCACCCAGTTCTGTAGAGGCTTCGAAGAGTTTGGCTGTTTTATAACGAATCACTTGCAAGTAGCTAGCTTCATCTACCTCTGGATCATTCATATTGAGAAGTTGCAAAACTTCACCTTCGGCAATCGTATTGGTTGCGTCTGACAGAATTTGCATCACCCGAAGGTCATTTGGGCCAACCATCATTTGGAAAGCCCTGGAATATAAGAAGTCGCCAACTAAAACACTGGCAGCGTTGCCAAAAGCCGCATTGGCAGTCTCACGACCTCTTCTGAGGGTAGATTCATCTACGACGTCGTCGTGAAGGAGGGTGGCCGTGTGAATGAATTCGACTACAGCCGACATTTCTAGGGTGTGGGGCGTCTCCCTGCCATTGGCCAAGGCTTTAGCAACCAGCATTAGTAGGGCGGGCCTGACCCGCTTGCCACCAGCCTGGATGATATAGGTCGAGATTTGGTCAATTAAGGCGACTTTTGAGGCTAAACGCTGACGAATAACCTCGTCTAAGGCCTTGAAATCTAAGGCAATTGGGGCCAGAATTTGGCTTAAGTCATTGATTTTGACAGTGCTCGTCATGCAAGATATAATAATGGGCTTAGCTGGTCCAGGGTGGATTAGCTTAAATGTAGATATTAATTGAGGTTTCAAACCATGTACGCGGTCATAAAAACCGGTGGCAAACAATATAAAGTTGCTGCAGGCGAAAAATTGAAAATAGAACAGATACCAGCGGAAATCGGCAGCGAAATCAC
>CANBSM010000001.1 GCA_947372155.1 Burkholderiaceae bacterium | reverse complement strand
AACATATCAGTCACAGCCTCTAAAGGATCTCTACCGATTTGTTGGCCACGAAAGGGTTGTGATAATCCAGAGTTCACAGTCCCGGGATGAAGGGCAATCAAAGCAATATTCGGTTTTGTTCTTGCAAATTCTATTGAAGCTGTTTTGATGATCATATTGAGCGCGGCTTTAGAGGCTCTATAGCTATACCAACCACCTAGGCGGTTATCTTCAATGCTACCTACCTTGGCAGATAGTGTTGCCATGACGCCATGCTTTGGATCTAGCAGTTTTGAAAAGTACTTGATTGTTAGTGCCGGACCAATGGTGTTGGTGTTGAACATTTCGTTTAGCTGGGTTTGGTTTAAATCATCCAACTTCTTTTCAGGCATCCATTGTTCAGAATGCAATACCCCAATAGTATTAATGATCAATTGAAATGGGCCCAACTCAGCCAGACTGCTTGCGGATGTTTCAATGGTCTCAGGATGATGGTAGTCAATTGCATGAGAAGAATTGCGATGAATGCCAATGACCTTGGAGCAAGATGGATTGCTTTCTAGGAGTTTGACAAAGTTCGATCCAATGGTTCCCGATGCCCCAATGACAAGGGCGTTAAATGGATTTGGAAGTAAGCTCATAAGACCTTTGAAAGCGTTAGGTTAGTTCAGTGTGTTTAAGAGACTGTAGCGCAGTTCACGTAATGAGGTACGCAGCCAATTTTTGGACTAAACGCACACACCATTTACTTGCTATGCTTAGGGTTGTTTGCACATATGAGATTTAGCAAGTGAATATCCACTCCGATTACAGCAAGAGAGTTGTCGTAAACCACCATGACTTACCATGGGTACCCAGTCCTGAGCCGGGCGTTGAAAGACGTATGCTTGATCGCATAGGTGATGAGGTAGCCAAGGCGACCTCTATTGTGCGGTATCAACCTGGAACCCAATTTAAAACCCACACCCATGAATTGGGTGAGGAGATCTTGGTTCTAGAGGGGGTTTTTAGCGATGAGACAGGCGACTATCCTGCGGGTACCTATCTGATGAATCCCCCAGGTTCCTCCCATGCGCCATTTAGTAAATCTGGCTGCACTCTTTTTGTGAAGCTGCGACATCTTGGCTCAGATCAGGTGGTGCGAGAAGTGATTGATACCAAAACTGCGCCTTGGTATCAAGGCATGGTCCCTGGACTTCATGTGATGCCACTCATGCAGCAAGGTAGCGGCTCAACCTTAGTTCGCTGGGCGCCTCAAACGTATTTCAATCCCCATAAACATTATGGTGGTGAAGAAATCTTTGTAGTTGATGGTGTATTTGAAGATGAGCATGGACGTTATCCCGCTGGCTCTTGGATCAGAAGTCCTCATATGAGCTTGCACCAACCCTTTAGTAAAGAGGGCTGCACTATCTTTGTGAAAACTGGACACCTGCAAGAGGATGGCAATGCTAGCAATACCAAGCGAGCTGCTTACTAAGGCTAAGGGCTGGGGTAAATCTGGTGAGATAGGTACTGCCCATTCTGATTAACCTTTACTAGAACCATGTCACCTACGTTTACTACTTTACCTGTATAGGCCAGTATGTTGACATGGTGTGTTACTAGAATCAGTGGCGCCTTACTATTGCTATTCAGCGTTGTTTGAATGAGTTTCTCCAACTCTTTAGTCTGCTGCCTTTCAAGACTCATGTCATCGAAAAAAGAGCCTAGGGCCGGAGAGATCTGTAAGGTACCTATATTCATTAGCTTTGCCGTATCTATGCAGCGGCACCAAGGGCTGCTAATGACGTTTGCGGAAGCGATCCCCTGATTTTTTAGCCATTCTCCTATGAGGCCAGCCTGCTTTTTTCCATAGTCCCCTAGATTTCTTTGAGTCGAGCATTTCTCTAGTTGGTAGCCTTCGGGATCACCATAACCTGGGGCATCCGCATGTCGCATGAGGAGAACATGTTGCCCATCATTTAAATCGCTCACTAAATTAGCGTTTGCCACAAGCGGAAAAAGACCAAAAGTAATGCTCGCTACTGCACAGATGAGGATGTTGATGAAATTCATGGCTAATATCTCGCTGATTTTGTATGGATTAAAACCTAGTTTCTCAATGTTAATAAGGCCGCCTTATCAAGACTGAGTCTTACGCCAAGTGAGCCCGAGTTATTGTTCACGGGTGATTTTCTAAGGCCAATTTCTAAGGACTGTATTTGATGGTAGTTAGCGCAGGCTTGAACGATTCTGCTCATCAGCCTTTCCTGAGTTTCATAATGACATTCGCCAGCTAGCTTCACAATATCGAGGACAAGGGGGTCATAATCAAAGACCTTACTCATGTTGTCGTCGGCAATCAGCACTAGATTCGAGTCAATCCAAAGGGTGAGATCTAATAAATGACTATCAGGGATGATGTCACTAGTTTTGTATGTACCTATCTGAGTTTGCAGTTGTAGATCTCGTAATTCGATAGATGCTGTTCCAGGCATATTGCGTGCTTTCATTAATGAAATACTGTGTTTAGATGCTAATAGCGTTGGCTAATTTATGTCCACTCAGCCAAGCACCCTCGACCCTGCCACCATTGAGCCAATCCCCACAAAAACCTAGCTTGATTTCATGATTGAAGATAAAGCCGACATCAGATTTGATTGCACCGCTTGCATAACGCCAGCGATGGACGGAAGTTTCAGCGTTCTGACAATTAAGACCAACTTTCTTCGTGGATTCCAGAATAAGCTTGCTCGCCTCTTCTTTATCCAGCTCAATTGATTGCTGACTCCATTGGGGATTGGCATGTATTGTCCAGGTTTCTTGGCCCGTACGTCCAGGTTTTGAATTATTTCGAGAGATCCAGCTAATGATTTCATTATTAATGAAAGCGGCATCAAAAGGCATTGCAACTTTTTCAAAGAACCGTGCCATCACCGTCCAACAGCCTTGCATATTGACGCTAGAGCAAATTGTTTCAATCGAGCGGTCTACTAATTTGGCAAGAGCATAGCTCTGAGGTGCGGGAATTGCCAATACTAAGCAATCAAATGATTGGGTAATAACGCCAGCCTCAAGACTATAGAGATGCCATTTCCCATCTTGACGGTAAATCTTATTGATGGTTTTATTAAACTCAATCGGTATGGATTTGGCTAAATATTGACCGGGTGAGTTCATGGCAGGCACCCCCACATAACGGCGCTCACTGGAGTTGCTCTCTCGCCATTGACCATCTTCATACACAGATAAGCGTGGATGCCATGCGGCTGCAACACCTACCTTAATCCAGGTATTAAGTGCTTCAATAAACTCGGGATCTCTTGCTGTGAAATATTGAGCGCCATGATCTGCAGACCAGTCTTCACCATGACGAGTGCTCATTCGACCGCTTGGTCCGCGACTCTTTTCATATATCTGAACTTGAAAGCCAAGCGCTTGCAATCTAGTCGCACAGCTAAGACCTGCTAAGCCTGCGCCTATGATGGCCACAGTGAATTTTGGCTTGAACTTATTCATCACGAGAAATCATGTTTCTAAAGGTCAGATTAATGCGCGCATCCGATACAGTTTTCGTTTTCAACAAAGCGTGCTGCCAATACTCTTGAGTGGGTGGATGCATGATCAAAGCGCTACCACTCTCCAAAAAGAGAGAGATCGTTTCTTTGTCTTTTTTATGACGAAAGGCAAATTTACGTGTTGCCCCAAGACTAAGTGAAGTGATCGGAGATGTGGGATCGAGTTCTTTTTCATCATCACTGTGCCAACCCATGCCATCATCTCCATCATGGTAGAGGTTTAGTAAGCAAGAATTAAACTTGGCTTGCGATATTTCTTCTAATTGAGATTTAATAAATAAAAGCTCAGAGGTCCAGTTTTGAGGATTCTTTTTTATTCCAGAATAGGTATAGCTGCACTTTGGATCGCCCACCCAGACAACCTTACGGCGAGTAGCCACCAATTTTCCAAACATCATGAGTTGTTCTGGTTCCCATTTGAGGGTCGCCTGAAGCTGGTTCATAAACTCTATTGAGGTTTGTTCGGCGAAGACCTTGGGGTGGTAATGAGCGCCCCCGTCCTTTGACAAAATATTCAAAGCTGGGTCGCTTAAGGGAGTTTCAAATAATGTTTTTTGCATCATTTACCAATTGCAGGGGCAAGCGCTAGTTTCATAAAAACCCTAGAATAGTCTTAATTTCATTTTCTTGATTAGGCTAATTTATGAAGACCCCAGACAAACGTTGCTGTGGCTCAGGTGTATGCATCATTAATGATGCAGGTGAGTGTTGGTGTGGGCAAGTTTGGGATGGCGAAAAAATGGCCGCCCCCAGTCTGAACCTACCCATCAAGCAAGATAAGAATGAAAAATTAGATCCAAGCAAGATCAAGCCGGGATCATAGTTAGCCGTCTATTCATGATAGTTTGAATAAAAGATAAATGTAGGTAATCAACTGAAATAAGTTGATGACAACGCTTGCACCATGCAGCAGATGAAAACGACGGCTTTGGCCTTGATCTTTGGCTTGGTTAATTTTTCCAGTGAGGTAGAAGAGGGTAAAGGCAAAGAGTAGTGCGCAGCTTGCTAATAGGATCTTGCTAACTCCATCGGGCGCGGTAAAAATACAGACAGAAGTAATTAAGCCAAGGCATGCATAGTACTTCGGAAAAAAGTTCCGAACATACTTACTCGACCATTCAACAGGGAGCACTTTAAATACAGTCGGAGCGACGACTACAGTGAAGAAAAGCATGATGCCAACCATGCCTGATAAAAGGTAATTAGTAATCATGACGTCTTTCTCAATGCATCATCCATAAACTCTACGGAGTGAGTGGGCGGCCACCCCATCTTTAAGAGCCTCACGAATCGGTACTGCAATTAAATCAACACTCTTTTTGACTGCCAAGCGCTCAAAGAAGCTGGGTGTTGGCCTGTCGATAAAGGGGTAGACCCAATCTGGAAGATTTAGATAGCCCGCTCGAGTAATCAGCTTGATAAAGGGCTTTGCAGCAAGCTTACTTGGAAAGTTTTCTAGTAAATCAAGAATACTTTTTGCGCGCTCTCCAAAGTAAAGTTCAGGAATGTAGTTTTGAATCGCGCTATCTGTTTTGCCGTAGGTGCTAGGTAAGTTATGGGCCCCCATTCTTGCACCAAGTGATGTCATTTCTTTAAAGTATTGATCCTTGTCCTGGGGGCTTAATTGCTCTTTTCTATAATCTTCGAAAGCCTGCATAAAGCTATATGTTTCTGTGAGGTGAACCCAGGCTAGTAAATGAGGGTCTGTCGCTGAATATGGTTTTCCGAATTCATCAATGCCACTAATCTTTGCATGAATTTGATTCACTCTTTCGATGACCTTATCTGCCATCTCAGTCGATCCATAAGTAGTAGCGGCGATGAAGAATGCGGTTCTACCGAGCCTACCTTTCAAATCTTCCCTAAAGCTGGAGTGATCCCACACTCCCGCTAAGGCTTGTGGATGGAGGGCTTGCATGATTAACGAGCTGATGCCGCCAATCATCATGGAGATGAAGTCCGCATGCACTTTCCAGGCAATAGATTCCGGGCCGAATAGGCCGCGATCGCCTGATGGCGTTAGAAAGGCAACCGGGGGGCCACTTCCACCCACCATTTCTCGAATCGTTTTACGAATAAGCTCATCAAGCATGAATTTAGTGCAGCATTTGATTGCTTAAGCCATCATCTTCAATAATTTCCGTAACCAGGTCCAGCCTGATTCTGGGATTGGTTTGAGCGAGTAAATGATTCTTTTGGGCCAAAGAGATGGGTAAGAGTTCTGCAAGACGATTAGAAACCCAGCCGCAGTCATCTATCTTGAAAGGCTTCTTAAAAGGTGATTCACCTAAAAGGTCTTCGCTTTGAATGACTGAAATAATTTCATTTAGTAATTGAACTATCTTTTGATGTTCTTCAGGGATCGGGGTAACGGGATCATTCGCTAAAAGCTCAACTTCACCAATCCACAGCCCATTAGCTTCTTGTTGGCTATTAAGAAGCTTAAAGCGCTGTGTTCCAAATGATTTGGTCATATATAAAGCGGGTTGAACGGGATCAAAATCTTCAATTTGGGCCAGAGTTCCTATTTGAGAAAAGGTGGGAGGTGAATTTTCTTCGGAGTCTTGGTCTTTCATGATGCTAACAACGCCAAATTCAGTCTTTTCACGCAGGCAAGTCTTAATCATGTCTAGATAACGTGCCTCAAAAATCTTGAGGGCGATTACACCATCCGGAAACAGCACAGTTCCCAGTGGAAATAGAGGTATTTTTCGAGTAGAGGCGTCTGAATTAGTCATTTGATCAATGTAATGGATTTGAATAATTTTTGCTGATGCCTAGCCCACATTAAAACCCCCATTTTGGTCTGAGCCCAGCAATAAAAGCATTTTCCGTTTACATTTGAGGTTCACTCATAAGAGATAAACATGATCCAAAAACTTCGCATCAAGCTCGCACGCTTGATTCTAGGCAAGCATTGTCCTTGCTATCAAATGGGGTACCACTCTATGGTCGATTTTCAACAAAGAAGTGCTGACCAGTTAGCGAAATCCCAAGAGCGTAGCAAGAGCTAATAAATCTTCGTTCGTCATGTCGAGAATCGCATCGGTATGAAGTGCTGGCAAATGCGCAGAAACTGCGCGCTGACTCCCAAGCAGCTTCTCAGGTTCTACATCGTCCTGGTATGTCTTTCGGTGACAGTTGCAACGGGATTCTTTTTGGCTGGAGTATGGGTCATTCCCATTTTTACAGCCTTAGAGCTTGGTGCGGTAACGCTCGGATTTTTAATCTACTGTAGACATGCGCTAGATTGTGAAACGATTGAGATTGACGGTCAATCTCTATTGGTCAAAAAATTCATTGGCTACAAAGAGACTGTCTATGAATTTAATACGCAGTGGGCCAAAATTGAGCCACCAGCGGAGGGATCGAAAGTCTTTCATATAAGTCAATCAAAACTCCGTATAGAGCTGGGTCAGTTTGTGAGACCGGAGCAGCAGATGTCCTTGATTGCTGCAGTTCGAGCTCACCTAGGTTGATTCCGAGTCAACCAGGCGCCATGCCACTAAAACACTAGAAATAATCTGCGTTAATAGCAATAGGATCATCAAGACATTTAATATCTGGAAGTAGTTAGCAAACGGCGAGAGCATCACCGGCATGCCATCTATCAGCGCCGTTTCTCGCAGGTAATCCATACGGGGTATTAGGAGAAAGCTCACCCCTGCAACTGCCATCATCATTATTAACAAAGGAAGGCGGATGTTTTTGAGTGGGCTTGCACCTCTTTTAATGAGGATGTTGGCAATACTCAGAATGACAAAGGCACAACCCAAAAAGTAGTACGAGAGATGCTGAACAACTATGTTCGCTACCATACCAGCGGCTTGAGAATCATTGATTAATAAATAAGCGGCTAGGCAACCAATGGCTTGAGCAATGATTCCACCAGCCAGCATATAGGCAAGCAAGCGAATTAGGCGGTAGGTTAGGGGGTGCTGAGGTCTCATTACTTCAACCATAAGTTAGATAGGGTTAATGAATGCGCTGCAGCACATTTTTCGGATCAGTTTCATACTAGCCTCAATCTAAATTTTATGCCGAAAGCACCCATGGAAGTCACCAAAGCAGTCAGAGTAGCTCTCAATACCCTCGTAGATATTGCAAGCCACTCTACTAATGGGCAACTTGTACCCGTTCCTGAGATAGCAAAAAGACAGCATATATCGATTAGTCGTATCGAACTATTATTGCGTCCACTAAGAGAGTCAGGTCTTGTTGTTGCTGTTAGGGGTCGTACGGGTGGATATCAGCTTTCAAAAGATCCTCGAGTGATCACCATCAAGGATATTGTTCTAGCAATGAACAAAATTAAGAAGAGAAAAGTGGAGGTAGCCGATATTGCTAAAGAGCTTTATCAATCACTTGAGGCTTATATGATGAGCTGCATCTCTAATGTGACTTTAGCTTCTGCAATCAAAGACTACATTCCACGCTTTAGTGATATGCAAACTGCGCCCGAGAGGAAGTCTTACTTGCCAATAGAGGCTAAGGCTGCTACTAAGCAAGAAAAAAAGAAAAAAGGCGAAACCCAGAAAATTGTTAAAACAGCATTCAAAAAAATTGAGGATGCACCTCGTGGCCCAAACTCTATATTCAGTTTTGCTGACTATCTCAATAGGGGTCCGTCCGCAAACTAAATGGATTTAATGTTTCTAGCGTGAATAGTCATCTTAGCCCTTACCCCGATTTAGCTTTTGTTGATATTGAAACTACAGGGTCTCATTTCGAGCGTGATCGCATTACGGAAATTGGCATTAAAACACTGGCGGGTAATGAGCTTCAGGTATGGGAAAAGTTAATTGATCCGCAGACTTACATCCCGCAAAATATTCAAAGACTAACTGGTATATCTCCAGCAATGGTGAAGGGGCAGCCGAGTTTTTCTGAGCTGGCTGATGACTTAAAAAAAGAGCTTGAGGGAAAAATATTTGTTGCTCACAACGCCCGTTTTGATTACGGTTTTATTAAAGCCTCCTTTAAAAGAATGGGCATTGAGTTCAAGCCGAAAGTTTTATGTACCGTAAAACTATCTCGCTTATTGTTCCCGGAGCAGCCCCGCCATAATCTCGATACCATCATCAGTGCACATGGGCTCAAGGTAAGTGCTAGGCATCGTGCACTTGGGGATGCTGATTTATTACTGCAATTTTGGCGTGTGTGCGAGTCAAAATTTGGGCAAGCAAGATTAAATGAGGCGATAAACCAGCTTATTGGTAATGCCAGCTTACCCTCAAACATCGATCAGAATTTAATCGACTCCATACCTGATGGCCCGGGTTGCTATATCTTTTACGGAGATAATAAAACCCCTCTCTACATTGGTAAAAGTGTCTCCTTGCGCAGTAGGGTGATGGGGCATTTTCAGGGGGCATTAACACAGCGTAAAGAAATGAAACTTTCTTTACAGGTTCGCGATATTGACTGGATCGAAACCAGCGGAGAGTTGGGCGCCTTAATCCTAGAGTCAAGATTAATTAAAGAGCGTATGCCCTCGATGAACATAAAGCTGCGTAGATCCAAGGATCTCTGTGCATGGAGCTTGGAAGAGGATTCTAATGGTGTGCTAACGCCATCTTTGATAACCCATCATCATTTGGCCCCTGGGTTGCAAGATAATTTATATGGTTTGTTTTATAGCAAGCGCGAAGCGCACTCCTATTTAAAGGCAATGGCTAAAAAATATCATTTATGTGAAGCATTGCTTGGCCTAGAGAAGCGTATTGAGGGCAAGTCTTGCTTTGGCTATCAAGTAAAGCAATGCAGCGGGACCTGTATTAATCTTGCCCCCATTGCCTTGCATAACTTACAGCTAAAAACATCCATGGAGCTCTTTAGGGTTCAGGTTTGGCCATATTCTGGAGCCATCGCCATTAAAGAGGGCGGTGAGATGATCGTAGTCGATAAATGGTGCTATCTAGGCACGGCTATTAATCAAGATGAACTGTATGAGTTGGCGCAGTCTGGTGAGGCAGAATTTGATCTTGATATCTATAAGATCGTTAAAAAAGCACTCTCAGGACCTTATAAGAATCAAGTCATTCCGATTGGTATGGAATAAATGACGACGGCCTTTTATTGGTTTAGAAACGATCTCCGTTTAGAAGATAACCCATCGTTTTTACAGGCGTGTAAGTCAGTAGACTGTCTACTGCCGGTCTATATTCATCAGCCTAACTTAGAGCAAGATACTGCATGGGGATTTCCAAGGCTGGGAGAGCATCGCAAGATATTTGTTGATCAATCTCTTTGGGAATTACGCAGTCAGCTGCGAGCGCTGGGTTCAGACCTATTTGAGGTAGTTGGTGATCCCTTGGAGGTATTTGAGAAATTCAAAGCCCAGATTGGAGCAAGCCTTATTTATTGTGAGCAAATTCAAGCGCCTGAAGAGTTGGAGCAATTGGCGTTATTAAGTAGCGCTGGATTCACGATGAATTCCGTATGGCAATCTAGCATGTTGGATGCTCAATCTCTGCCGTTTCCAATGCAGGAGATGCCGGATGTCTTTACCCAATTTCGTCAGCAAGTGGAAAAGAAGGGCTTAAGGTTTGCATGTCCTGTAAATGCGCCTAAAAGTATTCCGCCGTTACCTACTATCGAGATGCCTGCTACCAAAGTATTGGGCTCAAACATCTTATCCATGGGTAGCAAGTTTCGGGGTGGTGAACAAAGTGCTCACGTCCATATTGAGCAATATTTCGAGCGACGCCTTCCTGATACTTACAAACAAACGCGTAATGGGCTGATTGGCTTGGATTACTCCAGTAAATTCTCTCCATGGCTAGCGCAGGGTTGTTGCTCTGCAGGATCTATTGCAAAGCAATTATCAGACTATGAGTTTTGCTATGGAGCAAATGATGGCACCTACTGGCTTTGGTTTGAGCTACTCTGGCGAGACTACTTCCGGTTTCTGCACTTTAAGTATGGCAAAGAGCTCTATTACTCCAAAGGTTTAAGTAAGAGCCCAAGCAATCAGTTTGATAGTGAAAAATTCCTCAAATGGTCATCTGGTAATACTGGAGAGTCACTGATAGATGCCGGTATGCGGGAATTGAAAAAAACGGGCTATCTATCCAATCGCATGCGTCAAATTGTGGCGAGCTATTGGATTTACGATATGAAGGGCGATTGGCAAGCAGGATCTGCTTGGTTTGAATATCAATTGATTGACTACGATGTTTATAGCAATCAAGGTAACTGGTTATATATTGCCGGCAAAGGTACCGATCCTAGAGGGGGCAGGCCCTTTAATGTGACTAAACAAACCCAAGATCATGATCCAGATGGCGTTTATCGCCAAATGTGGCTAGCATAGGCATTAAGACATTCTGCAGATGGCGTTGGGATGGATAATGGTGCTCACAACATTTTTTGCGCTATTTTGGAATCATCCTCATGGAAATTAAGGTCAATTTTCTCGACAAGCTTCGCTTAGAAGCAAAGTTCGATGACTTCACTGTCATTGCTGACCAACCTATTCGTTACAAGGGTGATGGTTCTGCGCCAGGGCCATTTGATTATTTCTTGGCTTCCTCCGCCTTATGTGCGGCTTACTTTGTAAAGCTGTACTGCGAAACACGAAATTTATCGACAGAGAATATCCGCCTCTCACAAAATAATATTGTTGATCCAGAAAATCGCTATCAACAAATCTTCAAGATTCAGGTTGAGTTGCCTGAAGATATTTCTGCAACTGACCGTCAAGGCATATTGCGCTCGATTGAGCGTTGTACGGTCAAGAAGGTAGTGCAAGCTGGGCCTGAGTTCATTATTGAAGAGGTGAAGAACCTTGATGCAGATGCGCAGAGCTTGCTCACTTTGCAGTCGGCTTCCAATGTGAGTACTTATATTGCCGGCAAAGATCTACCGCTAGAGCAAACTATTGCCAATATGTCAGGGCTCTTGGCTAATCTAGGAATCAAGATTGAAATTGCTTCGTGGCGTAATCTCATTCCGAATGTTTGGTCATTGCATATCCGTGATGCGCACTCCCCCATGTGCTTTACCAACGGCAAAGGTGCTACAAAAGAAAGCGCCTTAGCTTCTGCTTTGGGGGAATACATTGAGCGGCTGAGCAATAACCATTTCTATGCCGGTGCATTCTGGGGTGAGGATATTGCCAATGCAGAATTTGTACATTACCCAAATGAGCGTTGGTTCAAGCCCGGCAAGAAGGACGCGTTGCCAACAGAAATTTTGGATGAATACTGCTTAAATATATATAACCCTGATGGAGAGTTACGCGCTTCGCATCTAGTAGATACCAATTCAGGTAATGCAGATCGTGGTATTTGTTCTTTGCCTTATGTGCGGCAGTCTGATGGCGAGACTGTGTATTTTCCATCAAACCTTATTGAAAATCTGTTCGTTAGCAATGGTATGAGTGCAGGTAATACGCTAGCTGAAGCTCAGGTGCAATGCTTATCAGAGATTTTTGAGCGAGCAGTAAAGCGCGAAATTCTGGAAGGTGAAATTGCCTTGCCTGATGTACCACAGGATGTACTTGCGAAGTACCCTGGTATTTTGGCTGGCATTCAAAGTCTCGAGGAGCGGGGCTTTCCGGTGTTGGTAAAGGATGCATCTCTTGGCGGTATTTATCCTGTGATGTGCGTCACTTTAATGAACCCAAGAACAGGTGGTGTCTTTGCTTCCTTTGGCGCGCATCCAAGTCTTGAGGTTGCACTAGAGAGAAGTTTGACCGAGTTATTACAAGGGCGTAGCTTAGAGGGTTTGAATGATTTGCCTCCGCCTACCTTTGCAAGCGAGGCCGTGACTGAGCCCAATAACTTTGTCGAGCATTTCATTGATTCCAGCGGCATCGTCTCTTGGCGCTTCTTTAGTGCCAAATCAGATTATGAATTTGTAGAGTGGGATTTCTCAGGTGAGGGAGAGCGCTCCAATTCACAAGAAGCGGAAACCCTGTTTGGCATATTGAAAGATATGGGTAAAGAATCATACGTTGCGGTATATGACCAATTGGGGGCTACTGCCTGTCGTATTTTGGTACCTGGCTATTCTGAGGTTTATCCAGCGGAGGATCTTGTCTGGGATAACACCAATAAGTCTTTGCTGTTTCGCAAAGACATTCTGAATCTATTGCAACTAGATGAGGTTGGTCTAGCTGCGCTCCTAGATCGTTTGGAAAATAACGAGCTAGATGAGTATGGCGACATTGCTACACTCATTGGTATTGAGTTTGATGAGAATACTGTGTGGGGTCAACTCACTGTATTGGAGTTGAAGTTGCTAATTCAGTTAACACTCAAGCAATTTGATCAAGCCCATGAGCTAGTGGGTGCTTTTCTTCAGTACAACGACAATACCGTTGATCGCAAATTGTTTTACCAAGCGCTTGATGCTGCTTTGGAGATAGCCTTAGATGATGAATTAGAAATGACCGACTATGAGGTTAATTTCCGTCGTATGTACGGTGATGCCAGGATGGATGCCGTACTAGGGTCAATCGATGGGAATGTGCGGTTCTATGGTTTAACGCCAACTAATATGCAACTTGAAGGGCTTGATAGACATCATCGATTAATTGATAGCTATCGCAAGTTACATAAGGCGCGAGCGAGTAGCGCCAAATCTCAGTAGAGTTAAAAACTAAGTAAATCTAGAGGGATCTTAATGAAGATATTCACTGCGGCTGAGGCAATTACCTCGCGTATGTCGGTAAGGGCATTTACAAAAGTTCCTGTCTCAAAAGCGATCATTCTGAAGTTACTTGATATATCTGCACGCGCTCCCTCTGGCACGAATACTCAACCTTGGAAAGTATATGTTGTAGAGGGTAATGCGCTCGATGCTTTATGCGAAAAGGTTTGTGCTGCTTACGATAGTATTGCAGTCAACCCTGAGGTAGCGAAAGAATATCAACCCGCATATGACTATTACCCCACCAAATGGTTTAGTCCTTATATAGATAGACGCCGTGAAAATGGCTGGGGCTTATATGGCCTCCTTGGAATTACAAAAGGCGATAAAGACAAGATGCATGCCCAGCATCGAAAAAACTTCCAGGCGTTTGGTGCCCCAGTGTCTCTATTTTTCACAATTGATAAAGAGCTGGGTAGGGGTTCCATGCTGGACTATGGCATGTTCCTGCAGAACATGATGGTTGCTGCTAGGGGCGAGGGCTTGGATACCTGTCCGCAAGCTGCATGGAATGATTATGCAAAGATCATTCTGCCAGCTATTGGCGCCAAAGAGAATGAGATACTGGTTTGCGGTATGGCGCTGGGATATGCCGACAAAAGCAATATCGTCAATACCTTTCATACTCCCAGAGTCGGTACCGAGGAATTTACTACCTGGGTAAAGTAGTTTGCTGCAATCAACATGAGGTTTATCTATGATTTTGTATAACGCATCGTCCTCGTATTACTCAATGATTGCCAGATTTGCTCTGTATGAAGCCAATATTGCATTTGATAGCAGGCGGATGGACATTCATATTGCTAAAGAGCAACTCAGCCCTTGGTACACGGAAATTAATCCGCATATGACTGTTCCTACTCTAGTTGATGGTGATCTCATCTTGATTGATAGTAGTGATATCTTGAGATTAGCGGCTTCTAGTGCGGGCGAGAGATGGCTAGATGGAGTCTTGCAGACAAATCAAAGTATTAGAAATGTAGTTGAGAGCTTTTATTTGATTTCGATAGAAGATCTTACATTTGCAAAAGCGATGATCAAGTTTCCACCCTTACATTTTCTGTTTCCCAAGTTACTTGCCAATATCGTGCGTAAGTTGAAGTCTCAGGTGACATCCTCTTCAGATTCAGCAGCAATACTGGCTAAGATCAGTCTCAATGAAAGTCGTATCAACTACTTCACACAGGGCAATCTTTTGGATAAGTTGAATATAGAGCGCCAAAGAGTGAGCCAGTTTTTATCTTCCCTTCCAAAACCTCAAAATATGCTTTTTGGTGATAAACCCTCTTCGGCAGATATTGTGGTTAGCATTCTCTTGGGGCGTCTGAAGATGGTGGGTGAGTATGATCTAGTTGATCCATATCCTGAGCTGAATATGTGGTTTTCTAGAATGCAGCAAAGATCTTCATTTCAGAAGGCAGACATATGGCAAAAATTCCAGCTTTGGAGAATATTGTTCAAGCGATAACTTTATGCTGAGACCTGAACAGCGTTATATCAGAGCCATGATGTTGATGGGACTCATTGCTTCAGTTCTAACACTGAGCATTTCATGGTGTCTTGCCCCTTTGTTTTTATTTGATCCACTTCCTCATCTCTCTATTAGAGTGTGGGTCTTTGTTTGGTCTCTATTAATAGGATCTTTGCCCTTATTTGCGTTTATTGCTCTTATTGCATTTCAAAGGTTTTTTGGCACATCTATATCCGGAGATCATTCCGACTCCAGGGTGGAGATCGGCACAAGGGTGCTGAATAATACTCATGAACAATTTACTTTATTGATCGTTGTACTTGCTCTATTGGTGTCAGGGTTGCCTGAAGTTAGATTAGCCATGGCGCCATGTTTGGCTATTGCATTCAATATTTATAGAGCGATATTCTGGTTTGGGTATCAAAAAAGACCAAAAATGAGGGCCTTTGGGTTTGCGGCGGGTTTTTATATGAATATTCTTGGGGCCGTTTTATCAATAGCTCTGCTTTTATCGCTCATATGATCTGGCTCCTTAAAGGGCTATTTTCTACAAGATTCCTCAAATCAAATCTATGAGGTCAGCTGAAAACCCCATTTAAAGCCTTGAAATGAGGGTTTTAAAAATATATGTTGCTTTGCAACAAAAATATCTTGCATTTGGAAAATGGGACTCTTAAAATGGTGCATCGCAATAAATTTAACCCATTTAACAAAGTAAGGATAAATCATGTTTCAAGCTCAATTAAACGACCAACTCGCTTCTGCACAAGCAAAAGCAATCGAAACTGCTAAACATTTGGCACAAGTTGCTGTTCAAAGTGCTCAAGAATTAGCAGAAATCAATCAAGCTGCTGCTAAAGATGCTTTAGTTGCTGCTCAAGATTCAAGCTCACAATTGTTGGCAATCAAAGATCCACAGCAATTAGCTAAATTAGCTCAGCCAGAAGCTGCTCAAGAAGCCGCTAAATATGCTGCTGCTTACCAAGCTAAAGTAAACCAAGTAGTTCGTAACGGCAACAAAGAAGTAGCTCAAGTAGTTGACGCTTCTATTGATGACGCACGTGCTGATTTGGTTAAGTTTGTTAAAGAAGCTACTAAAACAGCTCCTGCTGGTTCTGAGGCATTTGTTTCTGCATTCAAAACTGCATTTGATTCTTCACTCCAGCAATTCGACCAAGTTCGTGCAACTGCAACTGATGCATTTGCTAACTTCGAGAAGAGTGTTGACGCTGCTTTGGCAAACATCCAAGGTCAATACGCTGTTGCTAAGCCAGCTGCTAAAAGCCGTAAAGCTGCTTAATTAACTCAATAGTTAATTTTGCTGTTAAGAAAGCCACCTTCGGGTGGCTTTTACTTTTTCTACAGTTCTATTTATTACTCAATCCAAGTAATAAAGTCTTCCTGAGGTCTCCTTACTTTTTTCAAGTTCACTAACCAGTCTTCATCAGCCATCCGATAGCCCAGAGGCAGCATCACAACGCTGCGTAAACCTTTTGCTTTGAGGTTGAGGATCTCATCAAGAGCTGCAGCATCAAATCCTTCCATAGGTGTGGAGTCTACTTCTTCATATGCCGCAGCAATGAGTGCAGTGCCAAGTCCAATGTAAGCCTGTTTTGCAGCATGCGTGTAATTGGTTTCAGCGTCTTTTGCGGTGTAACCACTTAGAAGCTTCTGACGGTATATATCTCCAGCTTCACTCTTAAAGTTGCGCAGCTTCTCAGTCATATCAAATGATTGATTGATTCGGTCTGCCGTATAAGTATCCCAAGCAGCAAAAACGAGTAAGTGAGAAGAGTCAACCACTTGGGTTTGATCCCAGGAAATGGCTTTAATTTTTTCACGGATGGCTTTATTGGTGATGACAAACACTTCGTATGGCTGCAATCCGCTGGAGCTAGCAGTTAAGCGAATGGCTTCCAGAATTTTCTCCACTTTCTCCAGGGGCACGGATTTTGTGGGATCCATTTTTTTGGTGGCATAGCGCCACTGTAATTTTTCAATTAAGCTCATTCTTGTTCCTTTGGATGGAGTAAATTAATAGGTAACTGAGTGTAATTTATATTGGGATAAGGTGCCTTTCTAGGCTTTAGTTTTCATTAGTAAGGCGGGCTTCAAACGGGTTAATATAAGGCCATTAAAAAGAAAAGACTGCAATATGAATCAAATTGAAATTATTCGAGATGTCAGTGATGTGATGGATGCCCTGGGGGTGGCGGTCGTATCGATTGGCGTCTTATGGGGACTCTTTTGTTTTACAAAAGGCCTGATTACTCAGACGGCAGATATTGCCTATAAAACCTTTCGCATACAAATCGTGCGTTCTCTCATTCTGGGGCTTGAAGTCTTGGTTGCGGGAGATGTGATTCGGACGGTGGCGATTAGTCCAACATTAACTAGCGTTGCAGTGTTGGGTGCCATCGTATTAATTCGTTGCTTTCTAAGCTGGTCTCTGACTTTGGAGATTGATGGTCGCTGGCCTTGGCAAGCACCTAGGTCTAGTCAATCAGAATAAGCACTATTTATTTTTAAATCAAAAAGGGAGTCGCTAGGACTCCCTTTTGTTTGGCAAATTATTGGCTATTTAAGCAGCAACAGCTTCCTGTGGTTCGCTAACGGATGAGCGAATTAAGTAATCAAACGCTCCTAGTGAAGCTTTGGCACCTTCGCCCATGGCAATAATAATTTGCTTATATGGAGCAGTAGTGCAATCACCTGCTGCGAAAACACCTGGTAATGAGGTTTCGCCTTTGGCATCAACGATGACTTCACCATGCTTAGAAAGATCAATCGTGCCTTTAAGCCAATCAGTATTTGGCAACAATCCAATTTGCACAAAGATGCCTTCAAGATCGATCGTATGCTCGGTATTGTTGGTGCGGTCTTGATAGCGTAAGCCCCTGACCTTGCCATCTGCGCCCAATACTTCCTTGGTGAGCGCGCTCATAATGACAGTTACGTTTGGCATGCTAGCCATCTTCTTTTGCAAGATCGCATCTGCACGCAACTTGCTATCGAATTCAATTAAGGTAACGTGACTTACGATACCTGCCAAATCAATGGCAGCCTCAACGCCAGAGTTGCCACCACCAATCACAGCTACACGCTTACCTTTGAATAAAGGGCCGTCACAATGTGGGCAGTAAGCAACGCCTTTGCCGCGATATTCTTGTTCGCCGGGAACATTCATCTCCCTCCAGCGGGCACCAGTACTGACAATCACAGATTTGCTAGTAAGGACTGCGCCATTTGCTAATTCCACTTCAATGCCCTTGTCAGTTTTACGTAATGCATTGGCACGCTGTAGATTCATGATGTCTACTTCATAGCTTTTCACGTGTTGCTCAAGTGCTTGAACTAATTTTGGCCCTTCAGTCTCTTTAACGGAGATGAAATTTTCAATGCCCATGGTGTCCATCACTTGGCCGCCAAAGCGTTCTGCCACAATGCCAGTGCGAATACCCTTGCGCGCCGCGTAGATTGAGGCAGCCGCACCAGCAGGCCCGCCACCAATTACCAATACATCGTATGGGGCCTTTGCGGAGAGCTTGGCAGCTTCTTCTTTAGGGCTTGAGGTATCGAGTTTGGCAACAATCTCTTCAACACTCATGCGGCCTTGGCCAAACACTTCACCATTGAGAATCACTGTTGGTACAGCCATGATCTGGTATTGATCTACTAATCCTTGGTAAAGCGCACCGTCAACCATTTCATGGGTAACTTGCGGATTGAGGGCGGCCATCAAGTTCAAAGCTTGGACAACATCTGGACAGTTGTGGCATGACAAAGAGATAAATGTCTGGAAATTGAGTTTTGAATCTAGATTGATAATTCGGTCAATCACCTCCTGCTCAACTTTTGCTGGATAACCACTGGCTTGCAGAATAGCCAAGATGAATGAGGTCATCTCATGGCCCATAGGTAGGCCGGCAAAAGTAATGCGAGCAGCTTGGTCTGTCTTGCTAACGGTAAAGCTAGGAATATGTTCACTCTGACCATCCGTTTTGATGGTGATCTTGTCTGATTGCTCAGCCACTTCGTTTAAAAGTTCAAGCATTTGCTGGGAGCTATCACTTCCATCAATGCTAGCTACTAAAACGATAGGGCTAACAATCTTTTCAAAATATACCTTCAACTGGGATTTGATATTGGTATCGAGCATGGTGATTTCCTTGGGTATTTTTTAGGTGAGTCTATTGGGCAGGATCTTGTCCTCTCCAATAGACTCTCTTAAAGAGAGTCTATGGATTACTGATTCAACTTAGATCTTGCCTACGAGATCCAAAGATGGAGTCAACGTTGCTGCGCCTTCTTTCCACTTAGCTGGGCATACTTCGCCTGGGTGAGCTGCTGTGTACTGAGCGGCCTTCAACTTACGTAAAGTTTCAGAAACATCACGAGCGATTTCATTTGAATGAATCTCTGCTGTCTTGATGACGCCTTCTGGGTTGATGATGAATGTGCCACGCAATGCCAAACCAGCTTCAGGGATATGAACACCGAAAGCGTTTGTCAATGTGTGTGTTGGGTCGCCAACGAGTGGGAACTTCGCTTTACCAACGGCAGGAGAAGTCTCGTGCCAAACTTTGTGTGAGAAATGTGTATCGGTTGTTACGATATAAACCTCAGCACCCATTTTTTGGAATTCAGCATAGTTCTCAGCTGCATCTTCAATTTCTGTTGGGCAGTTAAAAGTAAATGCTGCTGGCATAAAAATCAAAACTGACCAGTGACCTTTGAGGGATTCATCAGTAACGGTAACAAACTTGCCATTGTGGAAAGCTTCGGTTTTGAATGGTTGAACTGCGGTATTAATAATGGACATACTGTGCTCCTAGTTTTGGTTAATCAATTTGTTAGTAAAGCTGCAACTGAGTGAATTTTGAACCTCAGTTGTTTATTTGTCTAATGAATAAATTTGATATTTATTATCGAAAATATAGATAATGAACTATTAGACTGGGTTTGAGCGCTTCAAAGCCCTTTTCTGCGTTTTTTGACCATATGAGTATTGCTCTAAACCATCAAATATTTGTCAGTGTTTGAGGTCAATATCGTCCTTAAGCTGCGCACAACCCCCCCTTTGAGTACGAGTTTCAATCGGCTTTTTCGCCAATCCTGCGGTCTATAATCACCATCAAATTTAGTATTAATAAACCCTTTTGCGCCCTACATCTGTCGATCTATTTATGAGTAAGAAAATTGTTGCGGTTCTCTTTTCCGCATCTGCAATCTTGGCTAATGTCAGTCCAGCGCACGCCGATCAGGATCTTTCGCCGCTGCCAAAAATTTCAGATGAGTGGCGCTTTGAGGTAACCCCTTATATCTGGGGTACTGGCATTTCTTCTACGCTTTTCTATAACGATCGCTATATCAACACTGCAAAACTCTCCACAAGCAATGTACTTGGTGATCTGAAATCCGGCGGGATGATCGCCGCAGAGGCGCACTATGGCAACTGGGGCATTATGGGCGACCTTGTTTCTGCAACGTTACAAACAACAAGTGGTACGACTGTTGACGCCAAATCGGCTAGAGCGGGTGTGGTACCAGTAGGCGTCGCAGATAAGATCACTATGCAACAAAACATCATTACTGGTGCAGCTACCTACACCGTGATGAATAATCAGTATGCCTATTTGGATGGTTTAGTCGGCGTGCGAGGCATTATGGCAACAGCAACGGTCTCTTTAGACTTATCTGCTTTTGGCCTTTCTAAAAATGCAGTCGACTCCAAGTCCGTTTCTACTGCAGATCCAATCGTAGGTTTTAAAGGTCGCTATCGAATAGCCGACTCTACTTGGTATGTTCCCTTTTATGCAGACATTGGCGGCGGTGGCGGCACAACCAATATGACTTGGCAAGGCATTATCGGTGTTGGTAAAACCTTTGAAAAGTGGGTTGATGTATCTCTTGCCTACCGCACTATGTACTACGACATGAAGGGCGATGGCCTCTTGCAAAAAACGACATTTAAAGGCCCGCAGTTAGCTGCTACTTTTAAGTTCTGACGCCACAATGCATTAAAAATAGCTCATGACTCTTGAGCCCGAGTGTTCGGGCGCCATGATGAGTCTGGAAAATGACGGGCTTGTGCTGAAGTGTTAACTCCATTTGATGCAATGGAGCTAAAGTTGGCTTTTTGTTTGGACTTAGGAAAGTGCAACGACCCCTGAAATCAAATTAATCGCTAAAGCCAGTAAAGAAGCATTAAAAATAAAAGCAGTCATTCCCTGTAGCATAACTACAAACCGAATTCTAGAGCTGGCAATATTGACGTCAGCAGTTTGGCAAGTCATGCCAATGACCATGGAGAAGTAGAGAAAGTCTTCATAGGTAGGCCTTAATTTGGAGGCAAATAGCAAAGGCGCTTCTTTGGTTTTTTCAAGCTCCTGGTAATAGACATGGGCGTAGTGCAGAGCAAATGCCGTATGCACATATAACCAAGAAATGACATAAGTTGCTAAAACTAGACCAACATGACGTATGGCAAGATTGGTGGGAAGCGCCTTGATTCCCGAAAGAATAATTACGATCGTTACCAGGCTAGCCGCTGATGCGAGCACGATGACTAATAGGATCATCGCCGCGCCATCGTCCTCTTTCACTGAGAGTTCCAGAATGTTTTCTTGCGTGGAAAAATACATCATGACATAGGTCAATGTCAGGTACAGCCCCCCTGCCAGAACCCAAGACAGGGCTAAGCGGACAATTGGGCTCACATCAGCTGGGATCAAAAAGTAGGATCCAAACCCAGTGATCGCGACGATAAGCAGTCTATGAGTGGCGCCTATATGGTGCCAGTATTGAGTCAAATGGGATGCTTTCATAGTAGCGCTAGTATGCACTTAAAATAGAGGCCTTATCCACCCATCCATAGCTCGCAGGGATTGGTGTGTTGTGGACAATATCAATAATGCTAATAAACAAGAGGGTCTTCCAGTGCGGACAAATATTAAAAATTGGAGTTTAGTTTTAGGCGCGCTGATTATTTTGGCCGCCTGCATCTTGTCTTACGTATTGACTAAACCTGCTGAGGCCGATGTATCGATCTTGTTGCCCTCTATGACCATTCAAGCCGCATAAATGAATTTCACCATGACTATTGCCTTTAAAAATTTCTTAAGACATGTCGCTTTGATTTTGTTAGTGGCGTCATTTCTAGCTGGCTGCCAATCCACGGGTCAAGATGGCAAGCCACTGACTCCTGCGGAAATTATTCAAAAGCGCGATGCCACCTTAAAGATGTCTAAAACTGGTCTTGATGCCTTGCTTAAGCAGAATCCCGCAGTTCAAAAAGAGATTGATCAAGCGGCTGGCTATGCGGTCTTTACCACCACCAATGTCAATATTGTTTTGATAGTGGTAGCTCGAGGGGAGGGTGTTTTATTTGATAAGAGACGTAAAGACCCTATTTTCATGCAAGCTCTTAAAACAGGTGAGGGTCTAGGTGCTGGCTATCAAGATCAATACCAAGTGGCGATCTTTAAGACCTCTAGTGCAATCGATCAATTTCTATTGACCTCGATTGATGGTAAGCGCGGCGGTATTGATGTGGATGCAAATTTCTCAGCTGGATCTGGTGGCACTATTCGTTCATTTAATCCTGAAATTACTTTTTATACCGTTGGATTATCGGGATATGATTTACAGGCCAATTACGGTGGCACTCTCTATCTTGTTGATCAGCAGCTCAATAGTGCTGCAACCCTGAATAATCTGCCAAAAAAGAAGTAACCCAATAAAAGCAACCCTTTTAAAACCCCAGCCAGCAATGGTTGGGGTTTTTCTTTTGGCCCAACTAAGACGTCTACTGGTATTTCTCTATAGAAACTCGGCTTAACCAGAGTAGATTGGTGAATGACTTTACCCATCTGAAAGGCTGATATGAGCAAGAAACCATTGGATATGAATGCGCTGCCGGGGCAACAAAGGGCTATTGATGCAACTAAGGCTGCTGGGCGCGTAGCGATCGAAAGTGCTCAGGCAATTGCGCAAATTAATCAACAGGCTACGCAAGAATTGGCCCACATGATCCAGAAGCGGGTATCTGAGCTGATGAAAACCCAGGATCCTCGATCGGCATTTGAGTTTGTTCATGCTGAGGTATTGCAGGATGCTGCCAAAGAAATCTCTCAATATCACAACCAATTACTTCAGGTGCTTAAAAGTGGCAACCAGGAGTTGGCGGATATTGCCGAGACCATGATTCAAGAATCTAAAGCCGATTTAATTCACTTTGTAAATGATGCTACAGATAATGCACCGATTGGTAGCGAGGCATATGTATCGGTATTTAAAACTTCATTTAATAACGCTCTACAAAATTTTGAATTAATTCGCGCTGCAATGGCTGACTCGTTCACCAATTTTGAGAAAAGCGTAGAGAATGTCAGTAATCTTTCTCACCCCAAAAGCACGTCCAAAAAGAAGGGCTGAAGACTCAATATTGTTTCTGAAATTGCAGGGCGGTTTTGATAGTCTGGAAATGAATATCTACAGTAGATTCAATTTCTTTGCCATAGCCGCCCGCCATTGAGAATGCGATTGGCAGATGCCGATCTAATGCGTACTGAAATACTATTTCATCCCGTAGGCGCATACCTTCTTTGCTAACCTTTAATCTTCCGAGTCTATCGCCCTCATGGGGGTCTGCTCCAGCCAAGAAAATAAGGCAGTTCGCCTTGAAGCGTGCGTCAAGTTGATCAAGGCATTCACTCAGGCAGCGCAGATAGACTTCATCATTGCAGCCATCAGGTAAGCCTAAATCCAGATCGCTTTCTTCCTTCTTAAATGGAAAGTTATTTTCCCCATGAATCGACAGAGTAAAAATAGAATCATCATTTTGCAGAATCGATGCGGTGCCATTGCCTTGATGAACATCCAAATCAATCACAGCAATTTTCAGTGATGAGCTCACTTCTTTTTGAAGGGTGCGCGCAGCAATCGCTGAATCATTAAAGACGCAAAATCCACTACCAGTATCGCGGTAGGCGTGATGAGTGCCGCCAGCCAGATTTGCGGCAATCCCTTCTTGTAGAGCGGCTTTGGCTGCAGCTACTGTTGCGCCTGCTGAACGACGAGAGCGCTCTACCATTTGCGCACTCCAAGGAAACCCAATCTCTCTTTGTTCTTGAGGAGAAAGCCTTCCTTCAATGACTTTAATCAGGTAACTAGGATCATGGGCGTACAGAATTTGGGTATCAGTTGCTGAAGGTGCCTCCACAAGCTCTATATTTTCTTGCGCACTCACTAAATCACGTAAGCGAGAGTACTTCTCCATTGGGAAGCGATGGCCCGGCGGCAGTGGTAAGACAAAATGGTCTGTATAAAATGCCTTCACGCTTCTTTTACACTTCTCTCGCGTATTCCTTTAGGATATTTAAGGGTACCGTCTCTAGCGCTTTGATGTGTGTGCTTTCAAGCTTGATGAATGGGGCGCAATTGGCGTTTAGTGCCTCTACCCAGCGATTGATACATAAGCACCATTGGTCGCCAGCAATTAAACCTGGAAATTGATACTCTGGTCTTGGGGTAATCAAGTCATTACCCTTTTGAAGACTGAACTGCAAAAACGCATTTGTAACGATGGCGCAAACTAAATGACTACCTATATCCTCATCATCGGTTTTACAGCATCCATCTCTAAAAAACCCTGTTAGAGGATCAAAGGAGCAGGGAATGAGAGGTTCCCCAAATACATTTAACGCAATCTCTTTTTGCATAGCAACCTTAAAATTAATGTGGCAACCAGTTTATTGAATAAGCCGTAAACTTGCTGAACAATGAACCAGCTAGAGAAACTCACCTTGTTTTATGATGGCGCTTGCCCATTGTGTCAGGCTGAGATTCTTTTTCTATCTGGGCGCAATCAAGCCAATCTTTTGGGTTTTGTAGACATCAACTCTGAACAGTTTGATCCTCAAAAAGTAGGCGTCTCATGCGAAGCAGCACTGGCCGCTATGTACGGGCAGTTTGCTAGCGGTACATTAATACACGGTGTTTCAGTTTTTCCTGAGGCCTATCGGCGAGCAGACTTGCCTCGCCTTGCGTGGTTCTTTTCTAGAAAATCCTTGCAACCATTTTTGAAGTTGGGCTATCTCTTTTTTGCCAAGAATAGACATGCTATTTCGAGTCTCTTAGGCCCAGCAGCTTTGCGTTTAGTGAAATCCAAATCGGCATCACAATGAAGATTCTTCGCTTATTTCTAATGGTTACTGTATTAAGCGCATTAATACCAGTTAGCTTTGCTCGGGATCCACTGGAATTGCCACCCCATTTAAGTTCTGCAAAACTTCAGGGCAGTGGGCGCCTTACTTGGTGGGGTTTGCATATTTATGACGCCTCTTTTTATCGGGTTGGCTCGCTATCTTCAGCGGAGTTTGCTTTAGATATGCGCTATCAAAAATCGTTTTCTGGAATCTCTATTGCCAATCGTAGTGTTGAAGAGATGAGGCGAATCGGTGCTTCAGAGGCGCAGGCAGCGCTTTGGGGTAAGGAGTTAACATCCTTTTTCCCTAACGTGGAATCAGGCCAAACATTGACTGCCATCTACTCCCCAAAACAGGGAACCACCTTCTTTTACGATGGAAAGCAGATCGGTCAAATTCCTGGATCGGAGTTCTCAAAAGCGTTTTTTGGTATTTGGCTTGACCCTAAAACCAGTGCTCCAAAGCTTCGAACAGAGCTGTTAGGGCAATCTTGTCCGCCACCACTTTTTAGTGAGGCTTGTTAAACCATGGCATCACTTTTTTATCGATTCATAGCGCTACTATTTTGTGGGCTATTCCTTGTGTCATGTTCTACGCCTCAAGTGTCTCAATATACTTCAGAGAAGCCCGCCCTAGATTTGAGTGAATATTTTTCTGGCACGATCGATGCCTATGGCATCTTTACGGATCGCAGCGGTGAGGTAAAGAAACGCTTCACCGTTCTGATTAAAGCCAACTGGACTGTAGTTGATGGTAAGAAGGTGGGCACATTAGATGAAAGTTTTGATTATTCAGATGGCACAAAGCAAAAACGGATCTGGACCTTAACTGAACAGTCCCCGGGTAATTTTATTGGTAGAGCAGATGATGTGGTGGGGGATGCTCAAGGCCAATTAGCCGGAAATGCCCTAAATTGGACTTATACCCTTGCCTTGCCAGTAGATGGCACTGTGTATAACGTGCAATTTAATGATTGGATGTACCTCATCACCCCCAAAGTAATGCTTAACAAGGCCAAGATGAGCAAGTTTGGGGTTGATCTAGGAGAGGTCACCCTCAGCTTCTATAAGCGCTAAGCAAAAGCGCTAGATTTGTGTCACACTTTCTTGGCAGGCGCCGTTAAGCGCCTATTCCAGGGGGTCTAAATGAATATGAAATTAAAGCAAGCTTCGATTGTTCTATCAGCGGTGGGAATTTTATCTTTGGTAGCCTGTCAATCGATGGAACAAGGCACAGGGCAAAAAGCCAGTGCAAGTTTAGACTCAAAATCAGGATCACAGGCCAAGGGTGAAGTGACATTTACTTGGCAGGGAAATGATGTACTCATTAACGGCAAGTTCTCTGGTTTAAAGCCAAACGCAGAACAAGGATTTCATGTTCACGAAAAGGGTGATTGCTCAGCTCCTGATGCGATGAGCGCAGGTGGCCACTTTAACCCTGAGACGAAATCTCATGGCATGCCAAACAGTGGCATGAATCACATGGGCGATTTACCCAACATCAAATCGGATGCAAGTGGTAACGCTGTATATAGTGCTAAGTTACATGGATTTGCTGTCAACACAGGACCAACCGGTATTGTCGGTCGCTCGGTTGTAGTGCATCGCGATCCGGATGACTACAAATCTCAACCCGCTGGAAATTCTGGACCACGAATTGCCTGTGGTTTGATTAAGTAATCCGCATTTATCTAAATCCATTAAAAGAGATACAGGGCATTTCATGAGAATCGAAGATACCGATCCAGCGCGTCACGCAGGGATTGAATATCCAATGGAAGTGGGTGCTCCTGTATTCGCGCCCATTAAGGTCACAGAAGAAAAAGATAAGGCTGTCAATGTAGCGCGCCAGAATGCGAAGCTGGAGTATGACCGCATTATGGAGCAGGCTGAAGTTTTAATGAAGCAAGCTAAAGCTTTGCAAGCCAGGCTGGATGCTACTGAGATGGTGCATAGCGCTAAATTTAGCTTCAATCCTATCCATGGAAAAATTTACCACCTGTACTACGACAACAGAAATAGCGTCAACGTACTCATTCAGAATGGCCCAAGTGGATGGAGTTGTGGGATTCCAGACGGGTGGACATATTCAATGGCGGTTAAGAAGTTAGGTGATAGTACTTGGGCGGTAATTGAAGAAGAGTCTTCTAACGCCCTTACTGTATGATGATTTTTTTATAAAAAATATATAGGTGACATGTGACAAAAGCGCGAGTAGTTAGTCTGACAGAGCTAGGCAGTGCAGATGTAATCAAGGTAATTGACAAAGAGTTGCCTTCACCGGCAAAAGGTGAGGTGCAGATTCGTCAAACTGCTATTGGATTTAATTTCATAGATGTGTATCAGCGCTCTGGCGTTTACCCATTAGAAATGCCTACTGGACTTGGCCATGAAGCCGCCGGCGTTGTTGAGTCTGTGGGTGAAGGGGTGACTGACTTTAAGGTTGGTGATCACGTTGTTTACATGAATGCCGGCATTGGCGCTTATGCAAGCGCACGTAATGTTGCGGTTGATAAATTAGTTTTAATTCCCAATGGCATTTCTGACGAAGTTGCCGCTGCTGTTTTCTTTAAGGCGATGACTGCGCAATATTTGGTGCAAAAAACTTACAAAGTTAAAGCGGGCGATATTGTTCTAGTACACGCAGCTGCTGGTGGTGTGGGTCAAATTTTGGCTGGCTGGGCAAAAGCATTAGGCGCATTTGTTGTTGGCACCGTAGGATCGCAAGCAAAATTTGCAGCTGCTAAGGATGCAGGGTGTGATGCGGTGGTGGATTACTCTCAACCGAATTGGGTTGAGGATGTACTTAAGGCTACTGGCGGTAAAAAAGCTAATGTAGTTTATGACTCTGTAGCCAAAACTACGTTCTTAGGTTCTTTGGATTGCGCCGCCCCATTTGGTACGGTTGCTTTGTTTGGTGCTGCTTCCGGACCGGCTCCTGAGATTCAACCTGAAATCCTAAATAAGAAGGGTTGTCTATTCTTAACAAGGCCTTCTGTATTTCCACACAACGCTACTTCAGCCTTATTAAAAGAAAATGCTAAGGCAGTATTTGATGCAATTGCCAAAGGGTATGTCAAAGTACAAATCGGCGCTAAGTTTTCTTTAGAGCAAGCTGCAGATGCGCATCGTGCTGCTGAAGGACGAAAAGTATCTGGCGCTATAGTGATGACACCTTAAGTGTCCTAGCGCACACAAGCCCCGTTGCTATAACAACGGGGCTTTTTTTACATCTCAATCAGTCGTAGTATGAAGATATGAAAACATTACTAAAAATTATTATTTCCGTTCATCTAATTTTGATCGGCTCTTGGGCTTCAGCGCAAATTCCAGAGACGCAGTATTCACAAGGAATATCTTTTATCACTGGTGGCGTGGGCGAGGGTGAGACGGCATCCATTCTTGCTGAAGCAAAGCAATGGCCACTGTTATTAGAAATGTCTCAAATTGAAAATGGCAGAGGGGTGTGGATTTTTGGAGCCACAATCAAAATCACGGGCGCCAAGAAGCAGATCCTTTTTGATGCCAAGGCAGATGGTCCATATATGTTGATTAATCTTGTGCCTGGCGACTACACGATTGAGGCGGCTTATCAAGGGGTGGTTCAGAAGAGAGTGCTTTCTATTAAACCGGATGCTCCACAAAAGATTTCTCTATTCTGGAAATAAAGCCCATAAAAATGACGCATTGCGTCATAAGACGAAATAGTCAGTTTGGTCTATAGTTTCCTGATTGCCAAAATAATTAGGAGACGCGCCAATGAAAAGCTTTTTAACTAAAGGTAGTTTGGGACTATTGCTGACAGCAGTTCTAGCTTCAGCTTCGTCAATTAGTAGCGCACAGAATTCCTCGCCTGCAGGTGCCCAGGGTAAGACTGAGGCCTTATGGCTTGGACAGGCTGGGTTCCGGATCAAATCCCCTCAGGGAAAGATGATTCTGATTGATCCTTGGATTACTGGCGGACCTAAGACACCTCCGATTTACAAGAATGATTTGGCGGCGATTGGTCCGATTGATGTCTTATTGGTAACGCATGCGCACGTTGATCATCTTGGCGATGCTCCAGCTTTAGCCAAGATGAACAGTATTAAGTTATATGGCCCCGCCGATATGGTGACTCCACTAACTACTTTAGGAATACTGCCAGCAGACCTTGGCCATCGTTTTAATAAAACGGGCCGAGTTACTCCTGCGCCTGGAATCAAGGTCACCGCAGTTCAGGCGGAGCATTCCTCTTTATTGGTTTGGAAAAACCCGGCTACAGACAAAATGGAATCGCATCCTGCTGGCGAGCCTATGGGCTTCATCATCGAGCTTGAGAATGGCTTTAAGATTTGGCATATGGGCGATACCGGTTTATTTAGTGATATGAAATTTATTAGCGAACATTACAAGCCGGATTTGGTGATGGTTCCGATTGGCGGAAATTTCACAATGGCTCCAGATGATGCTGCATACGCATTGCGCACTTGGGTAAAGCCAAAGATGGTAATTCCAATGCATTACAACTCTAACCCGATGACTAAAGGTACATTGGCTGAGTTTCAGGAGGCCATGAAAGGTAGCAATATCAAAATTATTCCAATGACTGAAGGTGAAACAGTTCAGTTCTGAGTAAAGTCATTTGATACCTATTTCTTCTGAAGTGAGGGCGCAACTTGCCCCTCACGGCGTTCTCTCTGCGGCTGTCTATCTCGGCAATTTCTTGTTGGTGACTGGCCGCGATTCTTCAGGCGAGCCCACAGGCATTGCCCCAGATATTTGCCGTGCCATTGCAAAACACTTGGATGTTCTCTTGGAATTAACCGGTTACGAAACTCAAGATGAAGTGGTAGATGCTGCAGCCACTGGCAAGTGCGGCATTGTTTTGGTGGGTTCAGATCCAGCGCGCGCTCAAAAGGTTACTTTCACTCCTGCGTATGTAGAGTTAGAGGCAACTTACTTAGTGCCTGCAAATTCGCCGATCCAAGATATTTCTCAGGTAGACCAACCGGGGGTGAGAATTGCCTCATTTTTCAAGAGCGCTTACGATCATTGGTTGCAACGCAATTTAAAGCATGCCACCTTAGTTCATGCCGATAGCGTTCAAGCTAGCAATGAAATGTTTATCAGCGAGCATCTAGATGCCTTGGCCGGCCTTAAAACTGGCTTAGTTACTTTTGCTAACAAGGTCCCAGGATTGCGGATATTGGATGGTCAATTTACTGGAATTCAGCAAGGAATTGCTACCAAGAAAACCAATTCAGAGGCAATTCGTTTTCTGAGCACTTGCGTAGAAGAATTTATTCGCAGTGGTTTGGTGACTGACTTGATTAATCAGTATCAAGTACAAGGTTTAGCTGCTGCTCCCTTGCATCAAAATTCAGTAGAAAAATAATATGAAAAAAATCGTTTTCACTTTAAGTGTGATGTTTGGGTTATTGGCTTGTCATTTTGCGAATGCTCAAACTAGTAGTTATCCCAATCACCAAATTAAGATCATCTCACCATTCGCTACGGGCGGTATTGCTGATGGATTTTCTAGAATCATCGCGCAAGGATTGAGTGAGGCATTTGGGCAGCCAGTGATTGTGGAAAACAAGACTGGCGGTGGCGGAAATATTGGCGCAGACTTTGTGGCCAAATCCCCGGCAGATGGTTACACCTTGATTATGGGCAGTATTGGAACGCATGCAGTAAATCCCTATTTGGTAAAGAGCATGCCCTATGAGCCACTAAAAGATTTTGTACCGGTAGTGTTTGTGCTGGATGCCGAGGGCCTATTGGCTGTTAACCCGAGCCTGCCAGTAAAAAATGTTGCTGAGTTAATTGCTTATTTAAAAGCTAATCCAGGAAAAGTATCTTACGGTTCTGGTGGTATTGGTACTGCGAGTCACTTAGCTGGAGAGCTCTTTGTCATGACTGCAAAAGTGGACATGACACATATTCCTTACAAAGGAAATGCTCTAGCCATTACGGATTTAATAGGCGGCCAAACTCAGGTCATGTTTGCAACAATGCCCACCATTCTTCCCTATGTGAAAAGTGATAAGTTGCGGGGATTGGCGGTGACTGGTGCGACTAGAGATCCATCCATGCCCGATTTACCCAGTATTAGTGAGACGCTTCCCGGTTTTGATGTGAAGAATTGGATTGGTTTATTTGCTCCTGCTGGTACACCACCCGCAATTGTGAAAAAGTTACATGATGAAGTGAGCAAAATCATGCAACAGCCTGCTGTACAAAAGAAGCTAGAGTCAGAGGGCGCCAAGTATTACGCAATGTCCCCAGAGGCATTTGGGGCGTTTCAGAAAAAAGAGTCCATTCGTTGGGGCAAGATCATCAAAAGTGCGGGCATTAAGCCTGAGTAGACCCACCGTTAAGTGCCTCCAAGCAAACCCCACAGCTAATGTGGGGTTTTTTATTGCCTAGTGTTGTATTTAGTTCGTATTAGTACTAAACTAGTTCTAATTAGTACTTTATATGACCAAAATGAACTTTCTACCAACCCTCAGAAACCTCGTTTCTGCCTATCAATCCTTTGAGCGATATTCGGCGCCCGATCTTAAGGCGATGGGGATGACCACTACTCAGTTTGATGTGATTGCCACCTTAGGCAATCAGCCGCCGATGACTTGTAAGGAGTTGGGTGAAAAGACTTTGGTTACGAAGGGAACTCTGACAGGGGTGCTTGAACGTCTTGAGGCAAAAGGTGTTCTGAAGCGGACATTAAATCCAGAAGACGCGCGCAGTCAAATGATTGGTCTAACAAAAGAGGGTCAGGCTTTGTTTGAGAAAGTGTTTCCAGTACACCTTCAGCATCTAGAAAAAGCATTTTCAAAATTAAGCGAAGAAGAGTTGGCAGAAGTTAGCAAATCTTTGCAATCTATCAACCGTATCTTTACAAATTAATTTAATTATCAATAGGAGTAAATATGAATTCAATATCCAAGCCTTTAACAGTAGTCGCTAGAATTTTGATTGCAGCTATATTCATTTCAGCAGGATTTTCTAAGGTCATGGGATTTGACGGGGTAACGGCTTATATTGCATCCAAAGGTTTGCCAATACCGATGGTTATTGCTGGCTTCACCATTGCCCTAGAAATTCTTGGTGGCCTTGCCATCATTATTGGCTACAAGGCCCGTATTGCAGGTTTACTTTTGGGTTTATTTTCCATTTTGGCTGCTTTCATATTCCATAATTTTTGGGCGTTTCCTCCTGAGCAGGTTTACCTGCAAAACATTATGTTTATGAAGAATCTGAGTATGGCTGGGGGATTATTCCTATTGGCTGTGTTTGGTGCGGGTGGATATTCTGTTGATGCGCGATGCGAAGCAAGCAAATCAAGAAACAAAAAGTAAGCACAAAATATTTGAATTCAATTTTTTAAAGGAGATAGACATGACAAAAATCGCCGTAGTATTTCATAGTGGCTATGGTCACACAGTAAAACAAGCAGAGGCAGTTGCAAAAGGTGCTAACGCTACATTAGTTGCAATTGATGCAGAGGGAAATTTAAGTGATGCACAGTGGGCAACTGTGAATGAAGCTGATGCAATCGTTTTTGGTTCCCCTACTTATATGGGAACAGTAAGCTGGCAATTTAAAAAGTTTGCTGATGCGAGTTCCAAGCAATGGTTTTCTCAGCAATGGAAAGATAAAGTGTTCGGCGGTTTTACCAATTCAGCCACTATGAATGGTGATAAGCACTCCACACTGCATTATTTCTTTACATTAGCCATGCAGCACTCTGGCTTGTGGGTTGGCACTGGCTTGATGCCTTCTAACTCAAAAGCGGCTAAGCGTGATGACATTAACTATGTTGGTTCATCTGCTGGTGCAATGATGCAAACGCCTTCAGACGCGAGTGCTGATGAGGTAAATGCTGGGGACTTAGAGACTGCCAGACTCTATGGGCAACGTATCGCAGAGATTACGAAGCGCCTTAAGTGAGAGCGGTGGAGTCTAAGGGCTTGATTTCATAGAAAAAACTACCTTCGGGTGGTTTTTTCTTTCTTGCTCAACTCGGTTTATAATTTCATAAGTAATTGAATTGAAAGGGATTATTCCCTTAATTCCACTTTTGCTGGTTTGACAGTCCCTATGGGCTCTTGGACAATGCTTGGGGTGGTTTGAATCAAGCCATTGCCTTACATGACAGCTAATACCTCCTTCCCCTCCAGCAAGCCGCATTTAATGCTCGAAGCGCATATGCTTTGTTGTGTTCGTGGAGAAAGATGTTTATTTCAGGATCTGAATGTTACGGTCTCTGCTGGAGATTGTCTCCATGTTCGCGGCGAGAACGGTGTCGGAAAAACGAGCCTATTAAGGCTGCTGACTGGTTTATCTACACCAGAGTCTGGAGCAGTCCTGTGGTGTGGACAATCGATTGCTAAAGATGTACCCGCCTTTCATCGCGACCTCTTATTTCTTGGGCATCGTGATGCCCTTAAAGAAGACCTTACTGCCATAGAAAACTTGCAACTTTATGCATCCTTGGATGATATTCATTTGCCAGGCGATAAGGCTTTATCCGCTCTTTGGCGTTTTGGCTTGCGTGGGCGCGAGCACTTGCCAGTCAGTTGTTTATCGGCAGGACAAAAACGTCGCGTCTTAATGGCCCGCATGCTGACACGTCAAGCTAAGCTATGGATCTTAGATGAGCCATTCAATGCGCTCGATATTCAAGCAGTGCAAGCTTTGCAAGAGCTCATTGCTGAGCATGTGGAGCAGGGTGGGTTAGTGGTATTGACTAGCCATCAAGAGGTAAGGCTTCCTCGCGTAAGGGTGCTGGATCTATGAACGCCTTATTCGCTATTATTCACCGTGATTTGCTTTTGGTGATGCGTCGCAAGAGTGAGGTACTAACGGCCTTATTCTTTTTTGTTGTGGTGACCAGTTTGTTTCCCTTGGGCATCGGCGCTGATGCGGTCTTATTGCGCAAGATTGCTCCTGGTGTTCTATGGGTGGCGGCCTTACTGTCCACCTTATTGGGTCTACACCGTATGTTTGCTGCTGACTATCAGGATGGTGCTCTAGAGCAGCTGGTTTTGTCACCACAACCTCTAGTGTTATTGGTGACTGGAAAAATTATTGCCCACTGGATTGTGTGTGGTTTGCCACTGGTGCTGTTGGCTCCCATTATCGGTATTCAATTTGATCTGGACGTCAGCTCTTTATATGTGTTGATGGGCACCCTCTTATTAGGCACGCCAGTGCTATCCTTGCTAGGCTCCATTGGCGCCGCATTGACCTTGGGGGTAAGGGGTGGGAGTGTGCTGTTAAGTTTGTTGATTCTGCCTTTGTATATTCCGGTACTTATTTTTGGTGCTGGCGCTGTTTATGCAAATAGTGTCGGCTTAGATACATCGGGCCATTTTTCATTGTTAGGCGCATTATTGATTTTGGCTTTAGCATTTGCCCCTTGGGTAAGCAGTGCGGCCGTAAAGATTGCTATTGAATGAATCAAGTAAATCATTTTTCAAACTACCGCTTGGTGAACTGGTTTAAGTTATCAAGCCCTAGTACCTTCTATCCGGTGGCGGGTAAGCTCATCCCATTTTTTTGGGTTCTTACTTTTTTGTTTGGTGCTGCTGGTCTGTGGGTGAGTTTTTTTGTTGCGCCGGTAGATGCTGTTCAAGGGCAGGGCTACCGTATTATTTTTATTCATGTGCCTGCTTCATGGATGTCGATGTTTATCTATTTGGTGATGGCTGCATGGGCAGGGCTAGGGCTCGTTTTCAATACCCGTTTATCTGCCATGATGGCGCAGGCACTTGCTCCAATTGGTGCCTGGATGGCTTTTCTGTCCTTATGGACAGGCGCATTTTGGGGTAAGCCCATGTGGGGCGCTTGGTGGGTTTGGGATGCGCGCCTCACCTCAGAGTTGATTCTCTTATTTCTTTATTTGGGATTTATTGCCCTGCGAGCATCTATCGATGATCCGCGTCGTGCCGATAAGGCTAGCGCCATCTTGGCTTTGGTCGGGGTGGTAAACGTACCCATTATTTATTTTTCTGTGAAGTGGTGGAATACCTTGCATCAGGGCGCATCTGTTTCATTAACCAAAGCACCGGCTATGGCTCAAACTATGCTGTGGGGAATGCTATTAATGGCCCTATGTCTTTGGATGTACACCATTGCAGTCACCTTAATGCGAGTGAGGGCAATCATTCTGGAGCGTGAAGCCCATGCCGATTGGGTGAGACAATCAATTGAGGTGAAAAGCTGATGTGGAATAGCCCTTACGAGTTTTTTGCCATGGGTGGCTATGCTCTATATGTGTGGAGCAGTTTTGGGGTATGTGCCCTAGTGTTGATATTAGAGCCTCTATTGGTACGTGCTCGGTTTAAGGCGATCGTACGCAGATTAAAGCAAGAGCAGTTAGCAGAGCAGTTTGATAAAGAGATTGGTAAGTGAAGCCTAGACATAAACGCGCATTGATTATTGTTGCCGCACTGATTGCGATTGGAGTAGCTGCACTGTTAATCTTGAATGCCCTGAACAGTAATATCGCTTTGTATGTCACTCCAAGTGAGGTCGCCGCTGGCAAAGCCCCTCAGGGACAAGCGTTCCGCATTGGGGGCATGGTGAAGGATGGCTCATTAAAGCGAGATGGTTTAACAGTGCACTTTGTGATTACTGATTTGGTGAGGGATATCCCAGTTGCCTATACCGGCATTCTTCCGGATTTATTTAAGGAAGGTAAAGGTGCAGTCATTCAGGGCCGCATGAATGCCAATGGTGAATTTATTGCTAGTGAAGTACTGGCTAAGCATGACGAGAACTACATGCCTCCTGAAGCAAAGCATGCTTTAGATCAAGCGCAAAAAAATGGAAGCAATAAATGATTCCTGAGTTTGGGCATTACGCACTAGTTTTGGCACTTTGCATTGCTCTCATTCAAGGGGTTTTGCCTCTGCTGGGTGCACACTATGGTCGCCGTGATTGGTTGGTCTTAGCAAGGCCTGCTGCGCAAACCACTTTCTTTTTGTTGGCCATTGCTTTTGGAGTATTGGCTTGGAGTTTTTACGTCAACGATTTTTCTGTGCTTTACGTTGCTGAGCACTCTAATTCACAATTACCGGTGATATATCGATTGGGTGCAGTATGGGGCGGCCATGAAGGTTCGCTTCTCTTGTGGATCTTCTTACTAGCTACCTGGACTATTTTGGTGGCGCAGCTCTCCAAGGCGTTGGATGATTTCATGGTGGCACGAGTCATTGGTGTATTGGGTTTGGTTACTAGCGGTCTGTTGTTATTTGTTTTAACAACCTCAAACCCCTTCGAACGGTTATTGCCTGCAGCGCAAGATGGCCGCTCATTAAATCCACTCTTGCAAGATCCAGGCTTAGTATTTCATCCGCCAATGTTGTACATGGGTTACGTTGGTTTTTCAGTGGCATTTGCATTTGCGATAGCCTCTTTGTTATCAGGCAGATTGGATGCTGCATGGGCGCGTTGGTCACGACCTTGGACTACTGCCGCTTGGGTTTTTCTAACTCTCGGTATTGCGCTCGGTTCATGGTGGGCTTATTACGAATTGGGTTGGGGTGGTTGGTGGTTCTGGGACCCCGTTGAAAATGCCTCCTTTATCCCTTGGCTTGTAGGTACAGCCTTATTACATTCTTTGGCAGTGACAGAGAAGCGCGGTGGCTTCAAGAGTTGGACTGTCCTCTTGGCGATTACTGCATTCTCGCTATCACTGCTAGGTACCTTTTTAGTTCGCTCAGGTGTTTTAACCTCAGTGCATGCATTTGCAACTGATCCGAGACGCGGTATTTTTATCCTGATCTTTTTGTCTCTGGTGGTGGGCTCATCTTTATTGCTGTATGCATGGCGTGCACCGAAAAGCACAATGGGCGGTAAATTTAATTTGAGCTCTAGAGAAACATTTATCTTGCTTGGGAATGTGTTTTTAGTGGTATCTGCTGGATCTGTACTGCTGGGTACGCTATATCCACTGCTGATTGATGCCCTGCATCTTGGCAAGATTTCTGTAGGCCCTCCTTATTTCAATAGCGTGTTTGTTCCCATCATGGTTCCTTTATTGGTATTGATGGGCATTGGCCCTTGGTCGAGTTGGAAGCAAAGTAACTTATTGGCCATCATTAAGCGCTTATGGTTGGCAGGTGCAGTTGCTTTAATCGCAGGCATAGCAATCCCATTCGTTATGGGGCAATTTACCTGGCTTGCAGGTATGGGCTTCATGCTCGCTTTTTGGGTGATTGCCTCTGGTTGCATGCAAATCGCGCGCCAAGCAAAAGCCGGCAAGCCCACACGTTCTTTTATTGGTATGCAAGTAGCGCATTTAGGTATTGCTATTTTCGTAATTGGTGTCACGATGGTTGGCGCTTATCAAGAAGAAAAAGATGTACGCATGTCAGCTGGCGATACAGTAACGGTTGGCGGCTATCAAATTCAGTTGCAGAGCGTAAATGCAGCTCGTGGTCCAAATTACCAAGCTATGCGTGGCACTTTCTTGTTGTCAAAAAACGGTAGTGGACAGATCAGCCTCTATCCCGAGAAGCGCAGTTACTTCTCATCAACTATGCCAATGACAGAGGCGGCGATTGATGCAGGGCTCACTCGTGATATTTACGTGTCACTGGGTGAAGAGCTGGGAGATCAGTCTTGGGCTGTACGTGTTTATTACAAGCCTTTCGTCGATTGGATTTGGGGTGGTTGCCTGCTAATGGCTTTAGGTGGCGTATTGGCGATGTCAGATAAGCGTTATCGCTTGAAATTGAGGAGCAAATTCTCATGAAAGCGAAATTTTTAATCCCACTCGTTTTGTTTATTGGCTTGGTGGTCTTTTTGGCAATTGGATTAAATCGGGATCCACATGAAGTTCCATCACCCTTAATTAACAAGCCAGCTCCTGCATTTGAGGTTTCTCAATTGACCGAGGCGAATAAAATATTTTCTCCTGCAAGTATGAAGGGTCAGGTATGGATATTGAATGTTTGGGCATCCTGGTGCGTAGCTTGTCGTGAAGAGCATACCGTCTTAGTGGAGTTAGCTAAATCTCAAGTAGCACCAGTCATTGGTTTGGACTACAAAGATAAGCGTGAAGATGCTTTAGCAATGTTGGCAAAGCAGGGCAATCCATATGTTCTCTCCGCCTTTGATGGTAATGGTCGCGTTGGTATCGACTACGGTGTTTATGGTGTACCTGAGACCTACATTATTGATAAAGCGGGTTTGATTCGCTTTAAGCATATCGGCCCACTAACAATGGATTTGCTGAACCAGAAAATTTATCCTTTGCTAAGTGAGCTTAAGAAATCATGAAAAAGATTTTTTTAATTGCGCTCTCCACTTTATTCGTATTGGGTCTGGGTGGCGCCATTGCTAATGAGGCGGCGCCATTGGCGGATGATCCTGCCACGGAGCAGCGATTAATTAGTATCTCCGAAGAAATGCGCTGCTTGGTATGTCAGAACGAATCTTTAGCTGGCTCTCGTTCGGATCTCGCAAATGATTTACGTCGTGAAATCCGTATATTGATCAAAGAGGGCAAGAGCGATGATCAAATTCGTTCGTTTATGGTTGAGCGCTATGGTGATTTCGTGCTCTATCGTCCACCAGTAAAGCCGGTGACATGGTTGCTTTGGATTGGCCCGTTTGTTATTTTGGGTCTTGGTATTGCTGGACTTTTAATGTATCTAAGGCGTAGAAACAGCAGTGTGCCGACTATTGCTCTGACCGATGCTGATAATCAGAAAATTGATGCCATGCTCAATGCGACTGATAAGAAATAGGAATGAATTTAGTGACTAGCTTCTTGATTCCCGCTTTTCTGCTTCTGGTATTAGTGCTGCTATTACTGCTGCGACCTTTTATATTTCC